>NZ_JAEN01000015.1:0-130828 GCF_000518925.1 Paracoccus sp. J39
AACCTGAAGGCGGCGCGCGAGGCCGGCCTCGCCCGGCTGATCCTCGCCGCCGATTACGACAGCTATCAGGCCATGCCGGAAAACCAGAGGCGCCAGAACGATCTCGTGGTGGTCAAGCCGTAGCCACCCGCCCGGCACTGAACTGGCCCGCCTGCCGGAGCTTCGGCAGGCGGGCCACACCTGCCCGCACCACCGGCAGCCGGCGCCGCACGCCCACGCAGAAGGGCCGGAAAAGGTGGCGCTTTTTCTTTGAGCATGCGCCCTGGGGGTCTGGTGCCTGTTCGGCGGCCGAGACCGAAGCCCGTTCCGGGCGGCCTGATCGCAACCTGCAGGCCGCGATGATCGGCCATGTCGTTGATCCCGACCCACTCCGTTACAACAGCCGTGACCTTCGCCCGTTTCCCCCAGACCGCGACCTGGCGGGCGCGGATGATCGCGCTTTCGGATGCAGCGCCCCTGTCTGGGGAATTGAGGACCCCGTGCCCCCGCGCATCCCCAGCCTGAGATCGGCGCAGCGGCCAACGGCTTCGCCTGCATGACGTCGATGGATCACGCCGCGCCGGCAGATTGGGCGGCACACTGACCGAGGTCGTGCCGGAACCGGCGGGAAGCTGGTCGCGAAGATCCCCCCTGCCGACGATGCGATCCCAAAAACATGCGTGATCGCGTTGCCTCTGCGGAAAGGGATGGCCCTTCGAATCCGGTAAATGGAAGGCTGTCACGATCGATGCGAGCAGGCGAATGCCAAGCGTTTCGAGGAAGGCTGCGCAAATCCCTGACAGCGCATCGCACCGGCCCGAGCCGGCGGGTGAAAAAGGAGCGTAGCAGGCTGATCGGGCGAAGGAAGAGGATGAACCCTCGAACGTCACGCGCTTGTCGATGCGCAGGGCCTCGATCCTCCGCGATGACAAGCTGCCCTCTCTGACCAGCCTGTCCCAGGTCGACCGAGTGCCGGCGCAGTGAAGCCATGGCGCTGAATGGTAGAGATGCCCTTGAAAGACAAACGACAAGCAAGCCTGTCAGACCCGGCAAGGCCCCAGCAAACGTCTCAACAGGATCGAGACATGTCCGGCAGGACCAAGGACTGACCGCATCGCCCTCGCCGCAACCGCCCTGTCCGGATTTTGAATCTGACCTCCTGAGGTCCGAGCTCTGCCGGCTTGAGCCCGTCGCCGGATTGCGGGTCGGCATCTGACACTTGTGGCAGCCCCCTGACCTGTCGGCATCACACTCGTCTTGAAAGGCTGATCGCGGCCTTTGCCGGACCACACACCGGACGGAGGACAGTCCATGGCCGCCTCATCGCCAGGGACGGCCCGGGAGAACGGTCAGGGACCAGCTTCCGCCAGCCGTGTCCGAAGCCGCCGGGCGGCCTCATGCAGCACGTTGATCCGGTAGAGGCTCAACTCGTCAGGTTCCTGGCCGAGATTCAATTCGATATCCGCAAGGGCGACATCGGCAGAAACCTCGCGTTCCAGAATCCATGCGATGGTTTCGTCGGGCAGTTCCTCTACTCTGGTCATTCCGAACCTCCTGTCCTGACCGGCGCCGTGGATGCCGGGACAGAGATATTACGACAAAGTTAATCGTTTTTTTCAAGAATGAACCGTTCCCCCTGCGGAGAACCAGTTGCCAAATTTGACCCGGGAACGAGAAGAAAATCCCTGCCCGCCGCAAGGACTGCCCGGCAATGTGACGCGGACCTGCCGGCGCCTGCGGCACCATGCGATGCGTCTTGGAGGGAAATGGTAGCGGAGGAGGGATTTGAACCCCCGACACAAGGATTATGATTCCTCTGCTCTAACCAGCTGAGCTACTCCGCCACGGGTGCGTGCGATTTACGGTGAGCGGCGGGGAGCGTCAAGGGGCCGAAAGCAGCTTTGTCAAAGTTTTTGGCCCGGATCGAAAATCGCTCCCCGTCCGGCACCAGGCCCCCCGCCACGCGACCAGGGTCCAGCCTGCGGACGTGCCGCGCCGCTTCGGCGCGAACCTCCCAGAAGGAAAAGGACAGGGGCCCGATGCGGCCGGCTCGTCAGACCGAGATGCCGTTGCGCCCGGCCAGATCGGTGAAGAACTGCCAGGCCACCCGGCCCGAGCGCGCGCCGCGCGTCGCCTGCCACTCGATCGCCTCGGCGCGCAGCTGCTCTTCGGGGACCTGCAGGCCGTAGGCATCGCAATAGCCGCGCACCATGGCCAGATATTCGTCCTGCGAGCAGGGATGAAAACCCAGCCACAGCCCGAACCGGTCCGAAAGCGAGACCTTCTCCTCGACCGCCTCGCCGGGATGGATCGCGGTCGAACGCTCGTTGTCGATCATGTCGCGCGGCATCAGGTGGCGCCGGTTCGAGGTGGCGTAAAGGATCACGTTGGCGGGACGGCCCGAAATGCCGCCGTCCAGCACCGCCTTGAGCGACTTGTATTGCGTGTCGTCATGGCTGAAGGACAGGTCGTCCGAAAACAGCACGAAGCGCCGGTCCCGGGCCCTGCCCAGGATCGCCAGCAGCCGGCCGACCGAACCCAGATCCTCGCGCGCGATCTCGACCAGCACCAGGGGCAGGCCCTGACGCACCGCCTCGGCATGCACCGCCTTGACGAGCGAGCTCTTGCCCATGCCGCGCGAACCCCAGAGCAGGGCGTTGTTGGCCGCATGGCCGCGGGCGAATTGCAGCGTATTGGCCAGAAGCGTGTCGCGCGCCCTGTCGATGCCGATCAACTGCACCAGATCGACGCGGTTGACCTCGGCCACGGGCTCCAACCGGTCGGGATCGGGATGCCAGACATAGGCTGTGGCCTCGGTAAAGCTCGGCTCGGGGGCGGGCGGCGGCGAAAGGCGCTCCAGCGCCTCGGCCACGCGCAGCAGGGCTTGTTCAGACATCGGCTTGCCGTTCCTCCAGTTCGCGCTTCTTCTCGATCCGGCGCACGAGGAAGATCGACGCCTCGTAAAGCCCATAGATCACCGTGAACAGCACGATCTGGCTGATGACATCGGGCGGCGTCACCATGGCGGCCAGCACCAGGATCACCACGACGGCATAGCGCCGCACGCTCGCCAGCCCCTCCGAAGACACCAGCCCCGCCTTGCCCATCAGCGTCAGCGCCACCGGCAGCTGGAAGGACAGGCCGAAGGCCAGGATGAACTTGGTGGTCAGCGTCAGGTATTCCTCGACCGAGCCCTGGAAGACGATGCCGGCCCAGGGTTCCTTGGCCGAGGCCACCGCTCCGGCCGCCTGGGTGGCCGCCGCGGCAGGATCGTCGGGCAGCGCCAGCGGCCCCTGCTGGAAGCCCAGGAAGAAATCGAAGGCCCAGGGCAGGATGATGTAATAGGCGAAAGCCGCACCGATCAGGAACATCACCGGCGAAGCGACCAGGAAGGGCAGCAGAGCGTTCTTTTCGCTGCGATAGAGCCCCGGTGCCACGAACCGCCACAGCTGGTAGCCGACCACGGGAAAGGCCAGCACGAAACCGCCGAAAAAGGCGATGCGCATGGCGACGAAGAACCCTTCCTGCAGCTTCAGCAGGATCAGCCCGCAGGTCTGGTCACGCTTTTCCAGCGCCTGGCAGATCGGCTGGGTCAGAAAGTCGAAGATCGGGTTCCAGATGAAATAGCACGCCACCATCGCCACGACGAAAGCCAGCACGGACCAGATCAGCCGCGTTCGCAGCTCTGCCAGATGCTCGATCAGCGGTGCGGAAGTGTCGTCGATATCGTCCGGCTTGGCTGATTTCATCGCCACGGAGCGGCCTCTTCTGTCAATCGTGTCAAGCGCGGTCCGAGCGGCGCACGGCATGCAGGCGTCGGCGGCCCTCAGCGGTGTCCAGCGCCTCATCCGTCGCAACCGCCGGCGCCGCGATGCCCGGCGCGGGCGGCAAAGGGGCGGGCGTGGCGCTGTCATTGGCCGTGGGCCGCGGCGGCAGCGGGGCCGAAGGATCTGGCAGGGGCGCCGCCTTGCGGCCGGCTTCCTGCTTGGGGTTCAGCGGGTCCCATTTCTCGAACCGCTCGGTGGCGCGCTCCAGCGCGTCAAGGCCAAGCGTGCGTTTCGAACTCAGCGCGTTCACGTCCTTCAGCGTCTTGGCCGCATCGTCGAGGCCCGAGGATTTCGCCGCATCCTCCATCGCGCTGCTGAACTCGCGCGCCATGGACCGGGCGCGCGCCGTGATCCGCCCCAGGCTGTGGAACAGCTTGGGCAGGTCCTCCGGGCCGAGGACGATCAGCGCCACGACGCCGATCAGCAGCAGCTCGCTCCAGCCGATATCCAACATGAGCGCCGGACCCGGGGGATCAGAGCTTGGTGGTGTCGGTCGGCGTCACGTCGCGCAGCGTGCTGTCGGCAGTGGCGCGGGCGCGCTCGGCCTCCAGCTTGGCGCGTTCTGCCGCGATCTCGGCGCGGGCGCGCTCGATATCGTCGGTGGTCTTCAGCTGCTCCAGTTCCTTGGGCTCGCTGCGGGCGGCAGCGTCGATATCCTCGCTGCCCTCCTTGACGCCTTTCTTGAAGGCGGTGATCCCCTTGCCGACCTCGCCCATCAGGGACGAGACCTTGCCGCGCCCGAAAAGAACCAGAACGACGATTGCGATCAGCAATAGCGCCATGGGTGAAGGTGCGTGCATCTGTTTACCTCCGTGGCCGGGCCCCCTTGGGCCCTGCGGTGCCTCTATTCGTTCCGATATAGGTCGGGATCGGCTGTTTCGAAACCCCCAAACGCGTGATCGGACGGTTTGACGCGCGGCCCCGCTTCCCCCTCCGAAGGTTCCGCGCAATACTGCCGGCCATGGAAAGCACACAGATCATCAGCGCCTTCGTCACGCTTTTCGTGGTCATCGACCCGGTGGGGCTGGCGCCGCTCTTCATCGCGCTGACCCGCGGCATGTCGCCGCAAAGGCGGCGGCGAATCGGCTGGCGGGCGCTGGCCATCGCCGCGGCGCTGATGACGCTCTTCGGCCTGGCGGGCGAGGCGATCCTGGCCGGGATCGGCATCTCGCTTTCCTCCTTCCGCATCGCGGGCGGGCTGCTTCTGTTCCTGACCGCGCTCGACATGCTCTTCGAGCGCCGCACCGAGCGGCGCGAGGGCCAGGCCAGGGACGACGACGACGACCCTTCGGTCTTTCCGCTGGCGACGCCGCTCCTGGCCGGGCCCGGGGCGCTGGCCTCGATGATCCTGCTGGTCGGCCAGGACGCCAGCCCCGGCCACACGCTGATGATCCATCTGGTGATGCTGGCGGTGCTGGGGATCGCCGCGGCGCTTTTCGCCATGGCCGGGCCGATCGCCCATGTGCTGGGCCGCACCGGCACCATGGTGGTCACGCGGCTCTTCGGCATGCTGCTCGCGGCGCTGTCGATCCAGTTCGTGATCGACGGGCTCAAGGGCTCGGGGCTGGTGTGATGGGCGAGGAATTCGGCCGGCTCGCCTATCTCGTGCTGCTGCTGATCGCGATCGGCGGCTTCCTGCTGGTCGAGCTGCGCAACCGCCCGGGCAAGACCCTGCGGCAGGCGGCGGCCTGGGGGCTGATCTTCCTCGGCGCCGTGGCCCTGGCCGGGCTCTGGGACGACATCCGCGGCGCGGTCTCGCCCCAGGCGCGCATGCTCGAAGGCGGCCGGATCGAGGTCCCGCTGGGCAATGACGGCCATTACCACCTGACGGCCGAGGTGAACGGCACGCCGGTGCGCTTCGTCATCGATACCGGCGCCAGCACCATCGCGCTGGGACCGAGGGACGCGGCCCGGGTCGGCATCGATCCCGACAGCCTCGCCTATGCCGGCCAGGCGCGCACCGCCAACGGCATCGTCCAGACCGCGACCGTCCTGCTCGATACGGTCGCCATCGGCGAGATCCGCGACAGCCGCGTCCCGGCGGTGGTGCTGCGCGCCGACCTCAGCCAGTCGCTGATGGGCATGTCCTACCTGTCACGCTTCGCCCGCGTCAGCATCGAGGCCAACCGCCTCATCCTCGAACGCTGACCCGCTTCTTTCTTGCCCAAATATCCCGGGGGGAGCGCGCCCTGCGCCCCGCCAAGGGGTGCAGGGCGCGCGGGGGGCAGAGCCCCCGACGCCCCGCGCTACTGCCTGCGTTCCCAGCGCCCCCCCGCCTCGGACCAGTATTCCGCCGCCACGCCTTCGGCCGTCAGCGCCCGCCATTGCGCACGGGCGCGTTCCAGCGCCTCGGGGTCGTTGCCGTCGAACAGGATGCAGGCCCGCTCCAGCGCCCCGCATTCCGCGGCCGAGACCTCGGCGCCCTCCAGCGCGATCAGGCAGCGCGCCGCATTCGCCGCCGCCTGGCCCTCGACCGTCAGCAGCACCGGCTGGCGGGCATCATGCGGTCCGCCGGCCAGGCCGTGCGGCAGGAAGCCCTCGCCCAGCCACAGCCTCTCGTCCAGCGCCACCTGACGCGCCCGGTCCCTGCCCCGCAGCTCGACCCGCCAGCCCGCCTGCAGGCTCTTGCCGATCAGCATCGGCAAGAGCTGCCCGGGACCCGAGCGGGTCAGGTGATAGAACAGGGCCGAACCCATCAGCCCTGCTTCTCGAAACGGTCGCGCACCAGCCGGTCCAGCGTCATCACGCCCCAGCCCGAGGCCCCCTTGGGCGCCAGCGCGGTCTCGGCAGGCGGCAGGGCCACGCCGGCGATGTCCAGATGCACCCAGGGCACGTCCTCGCGCACGAACCGCCGCAGGAACTGCGCGGCGGTGATCGAGCCCGCCGGCCGGCCGCCGGTATTCTTGACGTCGGCCAGCCGCGAATCGATCAGCTTGTCGTAGCCCGGTCCCAGCGGCAGGCGCCAGGCGCCCTCGCCCTCGGCCCTGGCGGCGTTCAGCACCTGCGTGGCGAAGGCGTCGTCGTTCGAGAACACCCCGGCATTCTCATGCCCCAGCGCGATGATCACCGCCCCGGTCAGGGTCGCCAGATCGACGACGGCGGCGGGCTTGAAGCGTTCCTGCGCATACCAGAGCACGTCGGCCAGCACGAGCCGGCCCTCGGCATCGGTGTTGACGACCTCGATCGTGTCGCCCTTCATCGAGCGCACGATGTCGCCCGGACGCTGGGCACGGCCGTCGGGCATGTTCTCGACCAGCCCGACCAGCCCCACCACATTCGCCCTGGCGCGGCGCAGCGCCAGCGCCCGCATGACGCCGGCGACCACGCCCGCGCCGCCCATGTCCATGGTCATCTCCTCCATGCCGGCGGCCGGCTTGATCGAGATGCCGCCGGTGTCGAAGACCACGCCCTTGCCGACCAGCGCCAGCGGCGCGGCCTCGCCGCCGCCGTTCCAGCGCATGACCACCACCTTGGACGGGCTTTCCGAGCCCTGCCCCACGGCCAGCAGCGCCCGCATGCCCAGCCTGGCCAGCTCGTCCTCCTCCAGCACCTCGACCTCGAGCCCCAGCTCGCGCATGGCCAGCAGGCGGTCGGCGAAATCGCTGGTGGTCAGCACGTTCGCGGGCTCGTTCACCAGATCGCGGGTGAAGAACACGCCCTCGGCCACGGCGGCGCCGTCGGCCGCGGCGCGCCCCAGCGCCTCGGGGTCCTTGTGCATGAAGATCACCCGGCCGCGCAGCGTCCCGGCCGGGGCCGCGTCGGCCACAGGCCCGGGCCCGCCGGCGGCATCGGACAGCCGCGCATCCTCGGCCGCGCCGGTGCGGCTGGTGCTGGCGGCGGGCTCGGCGGGCGCTTCGCCCTCGGGGGCGGCGCCATCCCCGATCTTCCTGGTCTTGTAGGCCGAGAAGTCATAGGCCCTGAGCGCCAGCCCCAGCGCCACCTCGGCGGCGCGGGCATGGTTGCCGGCCAGGACCAGGGTCTCGGCCTTGCCCAGCTTCGCGCCGATGCTGGCGCCCGCGGCCCGGGCCGTCGCCACATCCGCATTGGCGGGCAGCAGGACGAGCTGCAGCGCCTCGGCCTTCAGCCCGGCGGGAAAGGCCAGCTCCAGCGCCTTGCCGGGCTTGACCGCCTTCCACGCCTCCGAGGCGAAGGCCCGCGCCAGCGCCTCGCGCGTGGCGCGCGGCAGGCCGCCCGGCAGCCGCCCGGCCTTCGGCACCAGAATGGCGACGCGGCCGGGCCGCTCGGCCAGCCCCGCGGCATCCATCGCCGTGAAGGAAATTTCGACCGGGTGAGTCATGGTCCTGCCCTCTTGCGTTGCTCCATCTCGGCGGAAACTAGTCACGCGCGGGCGACTTGACCAGAGCCGGGGCTTTCCCAACGCCCGCGCAGCGGCTAATCAGACGGGGTCCGAGCCCGCGAAAGCCCCCATGCCCCGCATCGACCGCTACATCCTGTCGCAATTCCTGACCCTGTTCGGGTTCTTTGCGCTGGTGCTGGTGTCGGTCTACTGGATCAACCGCGCCGTCTCGCTGTTCGAGCAGCTGATCTCGGACGGGCAGACCGCGCTGGTGGTGCTGGAATTCACCGCGCTGACCCTGCCCTTGGTGATCTCGGTCGTGCTGCCCATCGCAGCCTTCGCGGCCAGCGCCTACGGCACCAACCGGCTGGCCTCGGAATCCGAGCTGGTGGCGATGCAGGCGACCGGAATCTCGCCCTGGCGGCTGGCGCGGCCGGTGCTGGTCTTCGGCGTGCTGGTCGGGCTGATGGTGGCGCTGCTGGTGCATTCGCTGGTGCCCATGGCGCGGGGACGGCTGGCCGACCGCCAGGCCGAGATCGCGCAGAACGTCACCGCGCAATTCCTCCGCGCCGGCGCCTTCCAATACCCGGTGCAGGGCGTGACGCTTTACATCCGCGACATCGCGGCGGACGGGCGGCTGGTGGACTTCTTCCTTGAGGACGCCCGCGACCCGGGCAACCAGACCACCTATACCGCGACCGAGGCGCTGCTGGTCCGGACCGAGGCGGGCCCGCGCCTGGTGATGATGCAGGGCATGGTGCAGAACCTGCGCCATTCCGGCGACCGGCAAAGCCTGTCGGTGACGCGGTTTTCCGAGCTGGCCTACGACCTCGGCACGCTGATCGACACCGGGTCGAGCCGCCTGCGCGACCTGCGCGCCTATTCGACCCTGCGGCTGCTGGACCCCGATCCCGAGCTGCTGGCCGCGACCGGCGCCACCCCCGACAAGGCGCTGGCCGAGGCGCATGAGCGGCTGGCCAAGCCGTTCCAGGCGCCGGTCGCGGCGCTGCTGGGCTTTGCCATGCTGCTTCTGGGCGGGTTCAGCCGCTTCGGCGTCTGGCGGCAGGTGATCTGGGCGGTGATCGCCCTGATCGTGGTGCAGTTCCTGGGCACGGCGGCCGAGAACCAGGTGGCCGGCAATGCCGCGCGCTGGCCGCTGATCTATGTCTCGCCGCTGGTGGGCGCGGCGATCTGCGCCGCGGTTCTGTGGCTGGCCGCGCGGCCGCGGCGCCTGCGCGGCGGGGCGAAGGCGGCGGCGGCAAAAGGGGGGCCGGCATGATCCTTTCGACCTATGTCGCGCGGCGCTTCCTGCGCATGCTGGTGATGATCGCCGCGATCTTCGGCGCCATCCTGTTCCTGATCGACATCGTCGAGCAGATCCGCCGCTTCTCGGACGAGAATATCGGGCTTTCCGGCGCGGCGGGCCTGTCGCTGCTGAACATCACCGCCAGCTTCTATTCCATCCTGCCGCTGATCACGGTGCTGGCGGGGATCGCGCTGTTCCTGAACCTGTCGCGCAGCTCCGAACTGGTGGCGATCCGCGCTTCGGGGCGCTCGGGCATCCGGGTGCTCTGCGCGCCGGCGGTCACGGCGGCGCTGGCGGGGATGCTGGCGGTGGCGGTGCTGAACCCGGTGGTGGCGGCGACCACGAAACGCTATGACG
The DNA here is from genome assembly GCF_000518925.1 of Paracoccus sp. J39. Taxonomy (NCBI): domain Bacteria; kingdom Pseudomonadati; phylum Pseudomonadota; class Alphaproteobacteria; order Rhodobacterales; family Paracoccaceae; genus Paracoccus; species Paracoccus sp. J39. Next base: position 9,767 of record NZ_JAEN01000015.1, read on the forward strand.
ACGCGGTGGCGCGCATGCGCAGCGGCGAGGACCAGACCGTCAGCGTCGGCGACAACGCGGTCTGGCTGCGCCAGGCCCTGCCCGCGCGCGACGCGAACGGGGCCGAGACCTCGGGCCAGGTGGTGATCCGCGCCGGCCGCGCCAGCCCCGATGCGACGACGCTTTACGACGCCACCTTCATGGTCTTTTCGCCCGAGACCGGCCCGACCCGGCGCATCGACGCGGCCCGCGCCCGGCTGACCCAGGGCGCCTGGGAGCTGACCGACACCAAGGAATGGCCGCTGACCCAGCCCAATCCCGAGGCCATGGCCCGCACCGCGCCGCGGCTGGAACTGCCGACCGACCTGACCGCCGCCCGCATCCGCGACAGTTTCGGCCGGCCCGAGGCGATTCCGGTCTGGCAATTGCCGGCCTTCATCCAGGGGCTGGAGCGGGCGGGCTTCTCGGCCCAGCGGCACAAGGTCTGGTTCCAGATGGAACTGGCCCGGCCGCTGCTGCTGGCGGCCATGGTGGCCATCGCGGCGGTCTTCACCATGCGCCACATGCGCGGGCGACGGATGGGGCTGCTGGTGCTGGGCGCCTTCGGCTGCGGCATCGGCCTGTTCTTCCTGCGCAACCTGGCGCAGGTGCTGGGCGACAATGGCGGCATCCCGCCGGCCCTGGCCGGCTGGGCGCCGCCCGTCGCGGCGCTGCTCTTTGCGCTGGGGGCACTCTTGCGGCTGGAGGACGGATGATGACGCGCAGGCACAAGACCCGGCTGGGCGCAGGGACGGCGCGCGCCGCGCTGCTGGCGGCGGCCCTGCCCGGCTTGGCGCTGGCCCAGAGCCTGACGCCCGAGGGCCAGACCCTGCCGGTCTACGGCCCGACCGACCCGTTCCTGCAGGACCCGGCCGGCCCCGCCCTGGCCCCGACCGAGGACCCCGGCGCCGTGACCCGCTTTGCCGACGGGACCGAGGCCTCGCATACCCCCAGCGTCGCCAGCCGGCCCGGCACGGTGCGCATCGCCGGCAGCGGCGAGGAAGCCCAGGGCAGCCCGGCGACGCTGCTGGCCGACGAGGTCACGCTGGGCGCCGACGACAAGCTGACCGCCCGGGGCGGCGTGGTGATCTGGTATCGCGGCGCGCGGCTGATCGCCTCGCGCGTGGTCTATGACAACCGGACCGGCGCGGCCGAGATCGAGGGGCCGATCCACCTGACCGAGCCGGCCCGCGCCGGCACGCCGCAGGAAACCATCCTGATCGCCGACAGCGCGCAGCTGGACCCGAACATGCAGGACGGCATCCTGCGCGGCGCCCGGCTGGTGCTGGCGCGCGAGATGCAGATGGCGGCGCGCGAGATGCGCCGCAGCCAGAACGGCGCCGTCACCCGGCTGGACAACGTGGTCGCCTCAAGCTGCCAGATCTGCGCCGAGGACCCGATCCCGCTGTGGGAAATCCGCGCCCGCGCCATCACCCACGACGCCCGCACCCGCAAGCTGCATTTCGACCGCCCGCAGCTGCGCGCGCTTGGCCTGCCCGTCGCCAGCCTGCCCTGGCTGACCGCGCCCGATCCCAGCGTCGAGCGTATGACCGGCTTTCTGCAGCCGCAGTTCCGCACCACCTCGGGGCTGGGCTTCGGGGTCAAGCTGCCCTATTTCGTGACGCTGGGCGACCATGCCGACATCACGCTGACGCCCTATGTCGCCGCCTCGCGCACCAGCACGCTGGAACTGCGCTATCGCCAGGCCTTCAGCAACGGCGCGATGGAATGGAATGGCGCCATCTCGCGCGACGACATCGAGGAGGGCGAGACCCGCGGCTATCTGTTCGGCGGCGCCCGCTTCGAGCTGCCGCGCGGCTATATGCTGGGCCTGCAGATCCAGATGGCCAGCAACCGCGCCTATCTGCTGGATTACGACATTTCCGAGGCAGACCGGCTGTGGAGCGGCCTGACCCTGGACCGCGTGCGCCGCGACCGCATGGTCATGGCGCGGATCGGCAATTACGAATCGCTGCGCGACGACGAACCCGAGGCCTCCACCCCCTCGATCGTGGCCGACGCGCTCTGGAAGCGGCGCTGGACGCCGGACCGGATCGGCGGCATCGCCAGCCTGGAATGGTCGCTGCATGCGCATCACCGCTCGTCCGGCGAGGACGTGCTGGGCCGCGACATGGCGCGCGGCTCGGTGGCCCTGGGCTGGCATCGCAGCGAGATCCTGCGCGGCGGCCTCGTCGGCACCGTCGAGGGCCATGTGAACGCCGACATCTACCGCATCAACCAGGACAGCGACTACGAGGACTGGGTGGCCCGCGCCGATCCGACGCTGGCGGCCGAGCTGCGCTGGCCGCTTGCCCGGTATTCGGGCAGCGTGACGCATATCCTGGAGCCGGTGGCGCAGCTGGTCTGGTCGCCCGAACGCTCGCGCGAGGACGACGTGCCCAACGAGGACAGCCGCCTGATCGAGTTCGACGAGGGCAACCTGTTCTCGCTGAACCGCTTTCCGGGCTGGGACGCACGCGAATCCGGCTTTCGCGCCAATCTGGGCGTCAGCTGGACGCGGATCGACCCGGCCGGCTGGTCGCTCGGCCTGACCGCGGGGCGCGTGTTCCGCACCGAACCCGACCCGGCCTTTGCCCAGGCCGGCCCGGACGGCCCGGCCTTCACCGGGCCGCAGGGCAAGAAACGCTCGGACTGGCTGCTGTCGACCACCTATCAGGGCGCGAACGGGCTGGCGCTGGTCAACCGGGCGCTGTTCGACGACAGCCTGACCATCAGCCGCAACGAGCTGCGGCTGGGATGGTTCAGGCCGGGGCTTCAGGTCTCGGCGGGCTATCTCTGGCTGGACGCGGACGAGAACGAGAATCGCGCCCAGGATGTTTCGGAACTGACCATGGCCGGCGGCTGGCAGGTCGCCCGCGGATGGTGGGCCACGACCGAGACGCGCTACGACTTCACCGCCGACCGGGCGCAGAAGGCGCAGATGGGTCTGGAATACCGCAACGAATGCGTGACCGTCGAGATGTCGGTCGAGCGGCGCTTCACCTCCTCGGAGGAGGTGCGGCCGGACACCCGCTTCGATCTGGGCATCCGGCTGGGCGGCTTTGGCCAGCAGAAGCCGGGTCCGGGAACGGTGGCGCGCCGCGCCTGCCTGCGCTAATGTCCGGCAAAACCATGCGGCGAGGGAGCTGATGCGGCGAATTCTTCTGGGGGCGGCCATGGCCGCGATGCTGGCGGCAAGCGGGGTTTCCCCGGCCTTTGCGCAGGGCAATCCGTTCCAGCCGCTGGTCTATGTCAACGATTCGGCCGTCACCCGCTACGAGCTGGACCAGCGGATGCGCTTCATGCAGCTGCTGCGGGCGCCGGACGCCGACCGGGCCTCGGCCGAGCAGGCGCTGATCGACGACCGGCTGCGGATCTTTGCCGCCCGCCAGCTGGGCATCACCGCCAGCGACGAGCAGATCGACGCCGGCCTCGCCGAATTCGCCGGCCGCGCCAATATGGGCGTCGAGGAATTCGTGCGCGCGCTCGGCCAGGCCGGGGTCGAACGCCAGGCCTTCCGCGATTTCGTCGCCGCCGGCGTGGTCTGGCGCGACGTGGTGCGCCAGCGCGTCGTGCCGCAGGTCCAGGTCGATGATGCCGAGATCGAACAGGAGATGCAGCGCGCGCTGGAGACGCCGCGCGTCACCCATGTCGCCCTGTCCGAACTGATCATCCCCGCCCCGTCCGGCCAGGAAGAGCAGGCCATGGACCTTGCGGAATCGGTGGTGCAGAACGTGCGCTCGGAGGCGGATTTCGCCGCCGCGGCGCGGCGCCATTCCGCGACGCCCTCGGCCCCCGAGGGCGGGCGCCTGCCCTGGACGCCGCTGGCCAACCTGCCGCCCTCGCTGCGGCAGATCATCCTGTCGATGCAGCCGGGCCAGATCAGCCAGCCGCTGAGCGTGCCGGGCGCGGTGGTGCTGTTCTATCTGCGCGACACCCGCGGCACGCTGCGCCCCGGCGCCACAGACCAGGTTCTGGATTTCCTGCGCCTGCGCCTGGCGAGCGCCGAGGAGGCGAACCGCATCGCGGCACTTTCCGATACCTGCGCCGATGTGTTCGTCCATGCCCGCGGCCTGCCGCCCGAGCAGATCCAGCGCCAGACCCTGCCGCAGGGCCAGATCCCGACCGGCGACGCCCTGCGCCTGGCGGTGCTGGACGACAACGAATCCACCGTCATCAATCAGGGCGGCGCGGTCGAGCTGTTGATGCTGTGCAAGCGCCGGCCCGCGCTGCTGGCGGCGGGGGCGCAGGAGGCGGCGGTGCCGGTGACCGCCGAGGAAGAGGGCGCCGCGGCGCCCGGGCCCGACGCGCTGCCCGACCGCGAGGAAGTGCGCAACGTCATCTTCAACCGCAAGGTCGGCCAGGCGGCGGAAAACTATCTGGCCGAGTTGCGGGCCAATGCGATCATCCGCCGGCCGTGAGCCCGGTCGAGGCCGGGGGCGCTTCGCCCCCCGGACCCCCAGAGGGTATTTGGGAAACAGAGAAAATGACTGAAGCCCGGCCGATCATTCTGACCTGCGGCGAGCCTGCGGGCGTCGGGCCGGAGCTGGCCCCCAAGGCGCTGGCCTCGGGCGTGCCCTTCCTGTTTCTGGGCGATCCGCGGCATCTGCCGGAAGGCACCGCCTGGGCCGAGGTCGAGGCGCCGGGCGAGCCGGTGCCGCCGGGCATGCTGGGGGTGCTGCGGCATGATTTCCCGGCCCCGGCCCGACCCGGCCGGCCCGATCCCGCCAATGCGCCCGCGGTCGTCGAGGTCATCGCCCGCGCCGTGGATCTGGCCATGTCCGGCGCCGCCGGCGGCATCTGCACCCTGCCGATCAACAAGGAGGCGCTGAAGCGCGGCGCCGGTTTCGGCTTTCCCGGCCATACCGAATATCTGGCGCATCTGGCCGGCGACGTGCCGGTGGCGATGATGCTGGCCTCGACCTCGGTCGAGCCGGCCTGCCGGGTGGTGCCGGTGACCATCCACATCCCGCTGTCCGAGGTGCCGTTGGCGCTGACGCCCCTGCGACTGGAGCAGGCCGTCCGCATCACCGATGCCGCGATGCGGCGCGACTTCGGCCTGGCGCGGCCGCGTCTGGCCATCGCCGGGCTGAACCCCCATGCCGGCGAGAACGGCGTCATGGGCGACGAGGAGGCGCGCTGGATGGTCCCGCTGATCGAGCGGCTGCGCCGGGAAGGGTTCGACCTGCGCGGCCCGCTGCCGGCCGATACCATGTTCCATCCGGCGGCCCGGGCGCGATACGACGCGGCGCTGTGCGCCTATCACGACCAGGCGCTGATCCCGATCAAGACGCTGGATTTCGCCGGCGGGGTGAACGTGACGCTGGGCCTGCCCTTCGTGCGCACCTCTCCCGATCACGGCACTGCCTTCGACATCGCCGGCCAGGGAATCGCCGATGCGCAGAGCGTCATTGCGGCGCTGCGCATGGCGCATGAGATGGCGGCGCGGCGATGAGCGCCATCGACGGGCTGCCGCCGCTGCGCGAGGTGATCGCGCGGCACGATCTGCGGGCGAAGAAGCAATTGGGGCAGAACTTCCTGCTGGACCTGAACCTGACCGCCAAGATCGCGCGCGCCGCGGGCGACCTGACGGCCTGCGACGTGATCGAGGTCGGGCCGGGGCCGGGCGGGCTGACGCGCGGGCTGCTGGCCGAGGGCGCGCGCCATGTTCTGGCCATCGAAAAGGATGCCCGCGCCCTGCCCGCCCTGGCCGAGATCGCCGCCGCCTATCCCGGCCGGCTGGAGGTAATCCATGGCGACGCGCTGGAGGTCGATCCCCTGGCGCATCTGTCGCCGCCGATCCGCATCGTGGCGAACCTGCCCTATAACGTCGGCACCGAATTACTGATCCGCTGGCTGACGCCGCCGGCATGGCCGCCCTTCTGGCAGTCGCTGACGCTGATGTTCCAGAAGGAGGTGGCCGAGCGCATCGTGGCCCGGCCGGGCGGCAAGGCCTATGGCCGGCTGGCGGTGCTGGCGCAATGGCGGACCGAGGCGCGGATCGTCATGGCCCTGCCGCCCGAAGCCTTCGTGCCGGCACCCAAGGTGCATTCGGCGGTGGTGCAGCTGACCGCCCTGCCCGAGCCGCGCTTCCCGGCCGATCCGGCGGTGCTGAATCGCGTCGTGGCGGCCGGATTCAACCAGCGCCGCAAGATGCTGCGCGCCTCGCTGAAGGGGCTGCATCCGCGCATCGAGGAGCTGCTGGTCGAAGCCGGCATCGCCCCCACCGCCCGGGCCGAGGAGATCGGCCTGGAACGGTTCTGCGCGCTGGCGCGGGGCCTGGCCGCCGCGCCGCGCTGAACTCAATCGCCCGAGGCGCCTTCCGGCTGGCTCTTGGCAGCCTTGGCGCCGCCCCGGCCCGAGGATTTCGCGGCCGCGGTCTTGCCGCCCTCTTCGGCCGGCTTCTTGCGGCTGCGCGGCGCGGCGGTCGTGCTGCGGCTGCGACGGCGCGGGGCCGGTTCGGCGGCGGGCTCTCCGGGGGTTGCCGCGGGCTCTTCCGGGGCCGCGGCAGGCTCGGCCGGAACATCGGCAGGCGCAGCGGCAGTTTCCGGGGTCTCGACCGGGCCGGCGGCATCCTCGTCCGAGGCGATCGCCGGGGGCAGGCCGGGCTGGGCCGCTGCGGGGCGCTCTTCCGCCCGGGGCGCGGGCTGGCGCTCGTCGCGACGGTCGTCGCGGCGTTCCTCGCGCCGGTCCTGGCGGTCCTGGTCGCGACGATCCTGACGGTCCTGGCGATCCTGATGGTGGCGGTGGCCGTTATGGCCGTTGCCGTTCTCGGCCGCAGCGGCCTGACCGCCGGTCTCGGAATCGTCGTCGCGGCTCTGGTGCTGCTGGCTCTGGCGCTCGGCCTGCTCGCGCTGCGCCTCGCCCAGCATCCGGGTGTAGTGTTCTGCGTGCTGAAGGAAGCTCTGCTCCGCCACGCGGTCGTTGGAGAGCTGGGCGTCGCGGGCGAGAGTGAGGTATTTCTCGATGATCTGCTGGGGCGTGCCGCGCACCTTGCCCTCGGGACCCGAGGAATCGAAGACGCGGTTGACGATATTGCCCAGCGAACGCTGTCGGTTCGACTTGTTACGCGAACGGGATTTGGATGATCTCATCAGCTTGTTGTCAGTTTATGTCCGGCAAAGGCCGGCTGAGGTTGGGGTCATTCTAAGGCGGGCGTCAGCGCAGGTGCGGCGTTTTGCTCCGGCTCCCGCGTCACCAGTGAAAGGCTGGGTATCTGAGTGTGACTGACCCGTGCGTGGGCGGTGCGCCCCCGTCACAATTGCGAATAAACACGCCGCAGCGTCGCTTACAAGCGAAAATTTTGTCGAATCCCGCGAAAAACGCGGAAGTTTGCCGGATCAGCGCGGCTTTCTGGCGGCCACGACCCGGTCGCGCCCGTCCAGATCGGGCAGGATGCGGGCTTCGGTCAGCCCGGCCTCGCGCATCAGCGCGGCCACGGCGGCGCCCTGGGTCGGGCCGATCTCGACCAGCAGGCGGCCGCCGGGCGACAGATGCGCAGGCGCGCCGGCGGCAATGGCGCGATAGGCGGAAAGGCCGTCCGCCTCGTCGGTCAGGGCCTTGCGCGGCTCCCATTCCCGGACCTCGGGGGACAGATCCGCCATTTCGTCCAGCGCGATATAGGGCGGGTTCGAGACGATCAGGTCGAACTCTCCGCTGACCGAGGCGAACCAGTCCGATTCCAGGAAATCCGCGCAAACCCCAAGCTTGGCGGCATTTTCCTGCGCCAACTCCAAGGCGGCAGGCGAGATGTCGGTGCCCAGTCCGCGCGCGCCCGGCCGCTCGGCCAGAAGCGAGATCAGGATCGCGCCGGTGCCGGTGCCGAGGTCCAGCACCGAGGCGAAGGGCTCGGCCAGCGCCGCCTCGACCAGCGCCTCGGTCTCGGGCCGCGGGTCGAGCGTGTCGCGGGTCACGCGGAACTCGTGCTTCCAGAAGGCGCGGCGGCCGAGGATCTGGCTGACCGGCTGACGGGCGGCGCGCGCGGCAAGAGCTGCGTCGAAACGTCGCAGCGCCTCGGGCGGCAGGGGCGCGGCCAGCGCGGCAGCCAGGTGGCGGCGCGGCAGTTCGAGGGCATGGGCCAGCAGCAGCCGGGCATCATCGGCGGCCGCCGGAACCCCGGCTGCGGCGAGTCGGGCGGCACCCTGCCGCAGCGCCTCGGCCCCGGTCATGGAATCACGCGCCCTGCGCGGCCAGCCGCGCCGCCTGGTCATGGGCGGCCAGCGCATCGACGATCTCGGCCAGATCGCCCTGCATGATGCGGTCGAGCGCATAGAGCGTCAGCCCGATGCGGTGATCGGTCATCCGGCCCTGCGGGAAATTGTAGGTGCGGATGCGTTCGGACCGGTCGCCCGAACCGACCTGCGACTTGCGGTCGGCGGCGCGTTCCGCATCGGCGCGCGAGCGTTCGATGTCATAGAGGCGGGCGCGCAGCACCGCCATGGCATTGGCGCGGTTCTGATGCTGGGACTTCTCGCTGCTGGTCACCACGATCCCGGTCGGCAGATGGGTGATGCGCACCGCCGAATCGGTGGTGTTGACATGCTGGCCGCCGGCGCCGCTGGCACGCATGGTGTCGATGCGGATGTCGCCGGCGGGGATGTCGATATCCACCTCCTCGGCCTCGGGCAGCACGGCGACGGTGGCGGCGCTGGTGTGGATGCGGCCACCCGATTCCGTCTCGGGGACGCGCTGGACCCGGTGGACGCCGGATTCGTATTTCAGCTTGGCGAATACGCCCTCGCCCTCGATCCGGGCCACGGCCTCGCGCACGCCGCCGAGGTCGGATTCGGCCAGTTCCAGCAGCTGGAACTGCCAGCCTTGCGCCTCGGCGAAGCGGCGATACATGGCGAGCAGGTCGCCGGCGAACAGCGCCGCCTCTTCGCCGCCGGTGCCGGGGCGGATCTCCAGGATCGCGGGCCGGGCATCGGCGGCGTCGCGCGGCAGAAGCGCGATGCGCAGCGCATGTTCCAGCCCGGGCAGCGCGGCGCGCAGCCGGGCCAGCTCGTCCTCGGCCAGCTCGCGCATCTCGGGATCGGCGAGCATGGCCTCGGCCTCCCGGATGCCGGCCGCGGCATCGCGCCATTCCGCGATCTGCGCCACGACCGGCTTCAGCTCGGCATATTCGCGGCTGATCGCAGCGATCTCCTCGGCTGCGGGGCCGGCATTCAGCCGCGCCTCGAGATATTCGAAACGCTCGACGATCTGGGTAAGGCGGTCTTCCGGAAGCATTTGATGCAATTAGCCGTTGCGCCAACGCCCGGCAAGGCGGAACCTCGGCGCGATCTGACCCAGATCAAAGCGCGGCGTGCCGCCAGGGTGCAAAGTCTGCCCACACGCGCCGAACCAAGCCAAGAAGGAGGCATAACGTGAAACTCGTCCCCCTGCTGACAGCGACGAGTCTCGCCCTGTCCGCTCTGCCGGCCATGGCGCAGACCGCAGCCATCGACAGCAGCGCCCTGCGCGAAGAAGCCAAGGGCGTGTTCGAGGCGATTCCGGAAAAACTGACAGCCATCAAGCAGACCGAGGACAATCCCGAAGGCGTCGCCCTGACGGCGGAAAAGATCGAGCTGGGCAAGGCCCTGTTCTTCGATCCGCGCATGTCGCGCTCGGGCCTGATCTCGTGCCAGACCTGCCATAACGTCGGTCTGGGCGGCGTGGACGGCCTGCCGACCTCGGTCGGGCACGGCTGGCAGAAGGGACCGCGCAACGCGCCCACCATGCTGAACGCGATCTTCAACGCCGCGCAGTTCTGGGACGGCCGCGCGCCCGACTTGGCCGAGCAGGCGAAGGGACCGGTCCAGGCCAGCGTCGAGATGAGCAATACCCCCGACGAGCTGGTCAAGACCATCGCCTCGATGCCCGAATATGTCGAGGCGTTCCAGAATGCCTTCCCGGGCGACGATCCGGTCAACTTCGACAACTTCGCCGCCGCGATCGAGCAGTTCGAGGCCACGCTGATCACGCCGAACAGCCCCTTCGACCGCTTCCTGGCCGGTGACGATTCGGCGATGAGCGAGCAGCAGATGCGCGGCTTGCAGGCCTTCATGGAGACCGGCTGCACCGCCTGCCATTACGGCATCAACCTGGGCGGTCAGGATTACTACCCCTTCGGCCTGGTCGCCAAGCCTGGCGCCGAGATCCTGCCCGCCGGCGATACCGGCCGGTTCGAGGTCACCAATACGGTTGACGACGAATACGTGTTCCGCGCCGCGCCGCTGCGCAACGTCGCGCTGACCGCACCCTACTTCCATTCGGGCGTGGTCTGGGACCTGCGCGAGGCGGTGCAGATCATGTCCTCGTCGCAGCTGGGCACCGAGCTGAACGAGGCGCAGGTGGACGACATCGTCGCCTTCCTCGGCGCCGTCACCGGCGAGCAACCCCTGATCGAGCATCCGATCCTGCCGGTGCGCACCCAGGAAACGCCGCTGCCCGCGCCGATGTAGGCCCGAGCGGCTGGAAAAACGGAAAAAAAGGGGCCCGGCGGGCCCCTTTTGCTTGCGATCCCGCGGCGGCTCAGCCGGCCTTGACGGCCTCGACGGTGATCTTGATCTCGACCTCGTCCTCCACCGCCGGAGCGAACTTGCCCAGGTTGAACTCGGAACGCTTGATCTCGGCCTCGGCGTCGAAGCCGGCGGCTTCCTTGCCGGTCATCGGATGGGCGGCGATCTGGTTCAGGTCGACATCCAGCACGACCTGTTTCGTCACCCCGTTCAGGGTCAGATCGCCGGTGACCTTCGCCTCCTTGTCGCCATCGGGCTCGACCTTGGTGGACTTGAAGGTCGCGACCGCCTGGGCCGCGTCGGTGTTGAAGAAATCCGGGCCGAACAGATGCTTGTCCAGCTCTTCCGAGACGGTGCGCAGGCCGGACAGCGGAATGCTCGCCTCGACGCTGGAATTCGCCGGGTTTTCGGCATCAAGGGTCAGCGTACCGGTCACGCCGTTGATGATGCCGGTGCTGGTCGAAAAGCCCATGTGGTTGTATTCGAAAACCACCTGGCTGTGCGAGGGGTCGAAATCATAGACCACGGGCTCGGCCATGGCGGCGGTGGCGCCAAGCAGCGTGATTGCGGCGACAGGGGCGAGGATGGATTTCATGCTGAACTCCCGATGAAAAGGTCATGCGCGTTCTGCCAGAAAATGCCCCAGCATCAACAAGGGTTTCCGACAAGTTTCCTGACATTTTCGTGTTTCGCCGCAGCGCGGAAACTGTATCGCCGCCAGGGCGACTGTCAGGGAGTTTCCGGGGTTTTCCCTTGCATTCCCCGGCACGGCCGCTATAAGGCCGCATCCTTCCGCAAATGCGAAACCGGCGCAGCCTCTCGTGGCGGGGCGCGGAAGGGCTGTCCCGCCGTTGAAGTGCGCCCCGAAAAAAGGTGCAGACATGCCGCTTTATGAGCATGTGCTGATCGCCCGTCAGGACCTGTCGAACACGCAGGCCGAAGGGCTGATCGAACATTTCTCGACCGTGATCGCCGACAATGGCGGCAAGGTCGTGGACAACGAATACTGGGGTGTGCGCACCCTCGCCTACAAGATCAACAAGAACCGCAAGGGCCATTATGCCTTCCTGCGTTCGGACGCCCCCTCGGCCGCCGTGCAGGAGATGGAGCGCCTTGCCCGCCTGCATGACGACGTCATGCGCGTGCTGACCGTCCGCGTGGACGAGCACAAGGACGGCCCCTCGGTCCAGATGCAGAAGCGCGATGAGCGCGAGCGCGGGGATCGTGGCGACCGCGGCGAACGCCGCGAACGCCGCGACCGCGACGACCGGAACTAAGGGAAAGGAACCAGGATCATGGCCAACAAACCCTTCTTCCGCCGCCGCAAGGTCTGCCCCTTCTCGGGCGACAACGCCCCCGCCATCGACTACAAGGACACGCGCCTGCTGCAACGCTATATCAGCGAACGCGGCAAGATCGTGCCCTCGCGCATCACCGCCGTCTCGGCCAAGAAGCAGCGTGAACTCGCGCGCGCCATCAAGCGCGCCCGTTTCCTCGCCCTGCTTCCCTATGCCGTGAAGTAAGGAGAGACGATCATGCAAGTCATCCTGCTGGAACGTGTGGCCAAGCTGGGCCAGATGGGCGAGGTCGTGAAGGTCAAGGACGGTTTCGCGCGCAACTACCTCTTGCCGCAGGGCAAGGCGCTGCGCGCCTCGGACGCCAACGTCAAGGCCTTCGAAGAGCGCAAGGCCGAACTCGCCGCCCGCAACGACGAGAGCCGCGCCGAGGCCGAGAAGATCGCCGCGAAGCTCGACGGCCAGGCCTTCGTCATCATCCGCTCGGCTTCGGATGCCGGCGCGCTCTACGGCTCGGTCACCCCGCGTGACGCCGCGGATGTCGCCAATGCCGAAGGCTTCGCGATCGAGCGCCGTCAGGTCGTCCTGACCGCCCCGATCAAGGAGCTGGGCCTGCACGAGGTCCGCGTGCACCTGCACCCGGAAGTCGACGTGACCATCAAGCTGAACGTCGCCCGCTCGGCCGAAGAGGCCGAACTGCAGGCTTCGGGCAAGTCGATCCAGGAACTGGCCGCCGAAGAGGAAGCCGCCGCGGAATTCGAGATCGCCGAGCTCTTCGACGACATCGGCTCGGCCGGCCGCGACGAGGACGAAGCCGCGAACTGATCGCGCCTTCGCCGGAACAGGAAAAACGCGCCGCGATCCGGCGCGTTTTTTCATGCCCGGACGGCAACGCCTCTTGCCCGCGGCGCGCGGCTTGCGGAACATTCCCCGGCTTGCGGGGTTGAACCGCAAAGCACCCTGCCGCCAGAGGATTTTCCGGAATGCGCCACCAGGACGACCCGCCGCCCATCACCCATACCGAGGCCGACGAGACTAGCCAGACCCGCTTCGGCCCGCGCCCGGTGCCCGAGGGCCATCGCCGCCCGTCGGGGCCGATGGAATCGCGCCGCATCCCGCCGCATGGCGATGTCTCCCCGGATGGCAGCCATCCCTGGCCGCATCCTTCGCGCGGCGCGAAATGGCTGGTCTGGGGCGGCACCGGCCTTGTCGCGGCGGCGCTGACCGCCGGCACCGTGATCGCCGCCCGGCATCTGATCGACCTGGTCTCGGAGAAGGACGGGGACTCCCGCCGTCCGGCCGCCCCGCGGGACAGCCTGCCCCCCCGCTACGCCGCGTCCGGGCGCGACACGGGCGAGCCCCCCGCCGCCCGCCGCCCCGAACGCATCCGCGCCGAGGCAAAGCCCGGCCGCCCGGCCCGCCCGGCCCGTCGCGCGCCGCGCCAGGGCCTGCTGCAGGAGGTCGAGGCGAATACCGCCAGCCTGTCCCATGGGGTCGAGAACGTCATGCAGGCGCTGACCGCCGCCCTAACCGGCTTCCGCACCGTGGCGGGGCAGGCCGGAACCATCATGCGGGAATTCGGCGATGCCGCCGCCCTCGTGCGCGAGATCATCGACCGCAAGCCGGCAGCGCCGCAGCCCCGCAGCACGCCGCGCGCCCGCCGCGACGCGCATCGCGAGGACCGCGCCGATGACCGCCATGGCACGCATATGCCGGACCTGCGCGACGATCCGCTGCTGCACGACCCGATGGAAGGTCCCCACCCGGGCGGTCCCGCCGATCACGACCCGCGCCTGCATCGGCTCTGATCCGACAGTCATTTCTCCGTTTTCCAAATACTCGAATGCCCCGGCGGTGCCGCTTGCCCGTCCGCGGAGCCCTTGCCGCCGCCGCTTCGTCCGTCGGCCACGTCGGCGGGCGAAGCCTTGCGGACCTTCCATGCGGCCGCCGGCCTGAAAGCAAAAAGCCGCCCCCGAGGGGACGGCCTTTCCCGTGGCAGTCAAAGCGAGGGATCAGGCTTGATCCAGCGCCTCGATGGCCTTTTCCAGCTCTTCCTTGGTCACCGGCTTTTCCGAAACCTTGGCGCCCTCGACGATATGGTCCACGACCTTGTCCTCGAAGATCGGCGCGCGCAGCTGCTGCTGGGCCTGCGGATTCTGCTGGATGAACTCGAAGAAGGCGCGCTCCTGGCCCGGGAACTGGCGGGCCTGGCGCAGCACGGCCTGGGTCATTTCCTGATCCGAGACGGTGATCTCGGCCTTCTGGCCGATCTCGGCCAGCAGCAGGCCCAGGCGGACGCGGCGCTCGGCAAGCTTCTTGTGCTCGTCCGTCGGTTCGATCTCGCCATGGTCATGGCCATGCTCTTCCGGGTGATCCTCGTGCCAGAGCTGGTGCGCGATCTGATGCGCCTCGGCCTCGACCAGCGATTCGGGCAGGTCGAACTGAACCAGAGCGTCCAGCTTGTCCAGCAGCGCCCGCTTCAGCACCTGACGCGAGGCGCCCTTGTATTCCGCCTCCAGCCGCTCGCGGATCTGGCCCTTCAGCGCCTCAAGGCTCTCGGCCCCGAATTTCTTCGCCAGCTCGTCGTCAAGCTCGGCGGGCTTCGGCGCCTTCACCGCCTTGACGGTGGTCTCGAAGACCGCGTCCTTGCCGGCCAGGGCCGGATGGCCGTAATCCTCGGGGAACTTCACCTCGACCTTGATCTCGTCGCCGGCCTTGGCGCCGACCAGCTGGTCTTCGAAACCCGGGATGAAGCTTTTCGAGCCCAGCACCAGCGGATAGTCCTCGGCGGTGCCGCCCTCGAAGGCCTCGCCATCGACCATGCCCTTGAAGTCGATCACGATCTGATCGCCTTCCTTGGCCTTGCTGCCCTTCTTGCGGTCCTCAAAGGACTGGGCGTTCTTGGCCAGGTTCTCCAGCGCCTCGTTCACCTGCTCCTCGCTGGCCTCGACCACCAGCCGCTCAAGCTCGACGCCCGACAGGTCGGCTTCGGGGATGGCCGGCAGGGCCTCGTAATTCACGGTGACGACGACATCGTCGCCCTCTTTCCAGGTCTCGCCGTTGACCATCTCGATCTTCGGCTGCACGGCGGGGCGGTCGCCGGATTTCTCCAGGTGATCGCGCAGCGCCTTGTCGATGGCCTCCTGCATGGCATCGCCCATGACGCGCTGGCCGAACTGCTTCTTCAGCAGCGCCATCGGCACCTTGCCCTTGCGGAAGCCCTTCATCTCGATCTCGGGCTGGGCCTCTTTCAGCTTCGCATCCACCTGCGCCGCCAGATCGGCCGCGGGCAGGGTGAATTCATAGCCCCGCTTCAGCCCTTCGTTCTGGGTTTCCTTGACCTGCATTTGTCTTCCTTCATTCACGAACCATCGCGCGGGTCGAGGCCGCGCGGCCCCATCGGCGCCCGGACCTGCCGTCCGGCGCCGCCGCCTGTTTCAGCGCGCTAGCTATGGGATTTCGCCCCGCATAGCAAGGACGAAGGCTGGATTCGCCGGGTCTTTGCCGGTGCGGCGGGCAAATGAAATCCGCACCATGGCGGCCCGGCATTGCGGCAAGGCCGCACCGCCGCCGCGCCTTCCGCACCGACCCGGCACGGCGCCGAGGCCCCGGGGGCATGGACCGGGCGCATGGACCGGGCGCATGGACCGGGCGCATGGTCGCTCGCCTCATGGTGGAATTGATCAATTCGGCCTCGCGCGCCAGACTTGCTCCGTCAAAACGGGCTGACGCTGCGTCACCTTTGGCAGGCGGCAATCCGCCGAAACGCGGTTTCCGCAGCCTGTGGTTGCACCGCTCGGGAAATCAACAGGCTGCCATTATTAGGTCAGTAAATAATACCTAACTTAAGGATATATTCCCTTCTCCGCGCGGGCGGGGCATACAGGCATCGTTGTGTAAGCGGTTGTTTGTTAACCTTGGTAAGCGGTGCTTTGGTCCTCTGTTCAGACCTGACCGGGCGGACGCGCGTTCCTGCGTCCGCCCGGCCATGAATCCGCGAAACTGCGTCGGATTTCCTCATGCCATGGTTGCAGGGCGGCTTGGCGGGCTTTGACCCGGTTCGCCTGTGGCGATTCCGCCGCCCGCAACCGCGTTCAGGCAAAACATGCAAATCCGATCCACGGCTTGCGCCGCATGACCGTCCCGGAATGACAAAGGCCGCCCAGGGACGGCCTTTTCGCGACGATGCGCCGGCGTGCTTCAGCCGCGCGCGCGCACCACCTGCAGCAGCGGCATCACCTCCGACATGTCCGGGCCATGCGCCTGGCCGGTCAGGGCCTTGCGCAGCGGCATGAACAGGCCCTTGCCCTTGCGGCCGGTCGCCGCCTTCACCGCATTGGTGAACTCGCCCCAGGTCGCGTCGGTATAGGGCGGCGGCGGCAAGAGCTTCATCGCCTCGGCGATGAAATCGGCATCCTCGGGATCGACCTGCGGCTCGGCGCCGTTCGAGAAGATCTCCCACCAGCCGGCCAGATCGTCCAGCCTGGTGATGTTCTGCGAGGCGACGCGCCAGAACCGCTCGGCCAGCTCGTCCGGCACGCCAAGCGCGGCGATGCGATCCCTGACCTCGGCGAAGGGACGCGCCTGGTTGGCTTCGCGCGTCAGCGGCCAAAGGTCCTCGGCGTCGAACTTGGTGGGCGAGGCGCCGAACTGGCTCAGCTCGAACCCTTCGGCCAGCTCGTCCAGCGACATCCTCAGCTCGACCGGCTGCGACGAGCCCAGCCGCGCCATCAGCGACAGCAGCGCCTCGGGCGCCACGCCGCTTTCGCGCAGGTCCTTGATGGACAGCGTGCCGAGGCGCTTCGACAGCTCCTCGCCCTGCGCGCCGGTCAGCAGGCTGTGATGGGCAAAGGCCGGCGGCTCGGCCCCCAGCGCGCGGATGATCTGGATCTGCGTCGCGGTATTGGTCACATGGTCGGCGCCGCGCACGATATGGGTCACGCCCATCTCTGCGTCATCGACCGAACTCGCGAAGGTGTAAAGCACCTGGCCGTCGGCGCGGATCAGCACCGGATCCGAGACCGAGGCCGCATCGATGGAAATCTCGCCCAGGATGCCGTCCGGCCACTCGATCCGCTCCTGGTCCAGCAGGAAGCGCCAGTAGCCGTCGCGGCCCTCGGCGCGCAGCCGGTCCTTGTCCCCGGCCGAGAGCTTCAGCCCGGCCCGGTCATAGACCGGCGGCTTGCCCATGTTGAGCTGCTTCTTGCGCTTCAGGTCCAGCTCGGTCGGGGTCTCGAACACCTCGTAGAGCCGGCCGGCCTGGCGCAGGCCCTGCGCAGCCTCGGCATAGCGGTCCAGGCGGTCCGACTGCCGCTCGATCCGGTCCCATTGCAGACCCAGCCATTCCAGGTCGCGCTGGATGCCGTCGGCATATTCCTGCTTCGACCGCTCGCGGTCGGTATCGTCCAGCCGGAGGATGAAGGTGCCGCCCGCCTTGCGCGCGATCAGATAGTTCATCAGCGCCGTGCGCAGGTTGCCGACATGGATGTGGCCGGTGGGCGAAGGGGCGAAACGGGTGGTGGTCATGGGTGTCTCCTGTCGGCTTCGCTCTTTCACAAACGGCGGTTTTTGTCCATATCGGGACCAAAGACGAGGTTAGCCGATGCTTGACTGGAAAGACGCCGAGGCCCCCGACGCGGCCATGATCGAGGAACTGGCGCGCGAGGCCATCGCCGGGCTGCCGCCGGAATTCGCCGGACCCGCCGCGCAGGTCGTGCTGCGCATCGAGGATTTCGCCAGCGAGGAATTCCTCGACGAGCTGCAGATCGACGACCCGCTGGAACTGACCGGGCTTTACGACGGCGTGCCGATGACCGAGAAATCCGCCAGCGAGCCGCAGCATTTCCCCGACACGGTCTGGCTGTTCCGCCGCGCCATCCTGGACGAATGGGCCTCGCGCGGCGACGTCACGCTGGGCGCGCTGGTCGCGCATGTCGTGGTCCATGAATTCGCCCATCATTTCGGTTGGTCCGACGACGATATCGCCGCCATAGACCGGTGGTGGGAATGATGGAGCAGGCGCCGATCCTCACCATCACCCTGAACCCCGCCCTTGACGTCACCACCGCCGCCGAACGCGTGGTGCCCGACATCAAGCTGCGCTGCGCGGCGCCGCGTTTCGATCCGGGCGGCGGCGGCATCAATGTCAGCCGGGCGATCCGCGCCATGGGCGGCGACAGCACCGCGCTGGTCGCGCTTGGCGGCGCCACCGGCCAGCGCATCGCCGGGCTGCTGGAGGAAACCGGCGTCCCGCTTGTCACCCTGCCCGCTCCGGGCGAGACGCGGCAGTCCCTGACCGTGGACGACCGCACCATCCGCCAGCAATACCGTTTCGTCATGCCCGGCCCGGAATGGTCCGAAGCCGATGTCGAGGCCGCGCTGGAGGCCGCCGCCGACGCCGCCGAGCCCGGTGCGCTGGTGGTGCTGTCGGGCTCGAACCCGCCGGGCGTGCCGGCGGGCTTTGCCGCCCTGCTGGCCGAGCGGCTGCGCGGCAGCGGCGCACGGCTGGTCGTGGACACCTCGGGGCCCGCGCTGGCCGAGGTCGCCGCCGCCAGCGACCGAAGGGTCGAGATCCTGCGCATGGACGACGAGGAGGCCGAGGGACTCGCCGGCCGGCCCCTGCCCTATCGCGCCGACACCGCCGATTTCGCGGCCAGCCTGGTCGCCTCGGGCGCCGCGCATGGGGTGATCGTGGCACGCGGCCGCGACGGCAACATCATCGCGACCGACAAGGGCATCTGGCATGCCGAGGCGGCGCGGGTGCAGGTGGTCAGCAAGGTGGGCGCAGGCGACAGTTTCCTGGCCGGCTTCACGCTGGGCCATGCCCGCGGCTGGCCGGTCTGCGACGCGCTGGGGCTGGCGGCGGCCGCCGCCTCGGCCACGGTGCTGACGCCGGCGACCGAACTCTGCCGGGGCGAGGATGTCGAGCGGCTGTTCGCCGCCCGCGTGGTGACGCAGATGCGCGGCGGCACGGCCGCCTGAATGGGGCCGAGGCCCTAGGCGCGCCCGTCCATGCGCACGAAGTCCAGCACGCTGCCCTGGGCCGGGCCCAGCTCGGACCAGTCGTCGATCTGGAAATCGACCACCAGCGTCGCCGCGGTCGGATAGCGGCGGAAATCCGGGTCGAGCGGCGCGCGCGCCGGCAGCATGGCGGCGAATTCGGCGATGCCGGGATTGTGCCCGATCATCATCACCGTCGGCGCCGAGGCGCTGCGCAGGATCTCCAGCATCTTTTCCGGCGCGGCGTGGTAAAGGCCCGGTTCGTAACGGATATGCGGCCGCACCTCCAGGGGCGCCATGGCGATGCCGGCCCAGGTCTCACGCGTGCGCTCGGCGGTCGAGCACAGCACTTCCTCGGGCTCGTAGCCCCGGCTGGCCAGCCAGTCGCCCAGCTCGCGCGCCGAGCGGCGGCCGCGGGCGTTCAGCGGGCGGTCGTGATCCGGTTGCGCCGGATCGTCCCAGGACGATTTGGCATGACGGGTCAGGATCAGACGGCAGTGTCCGAGAGGGGTCATCGAATTGCCTTTTCGGCCATACGGTTAAGATTGGGCAGCGGGTCCGAGGAGCCTGCCACAGCTTCCGCCGCGCGGGCAAGCCCTGTCTTCGCCCCCGCCCGCCCGGGGTCCTACAGCCCGCTGTCGCCCTGGCGCAACCCGCGCGGCTTGACCCGCGGCTCGGTCGAGCGGATCAGCGAGCCGGCGCCATGTTCGGTGAACAGCTCCAGCAGGCAGGCATTCGGCACCCGCCCGTCCAGGATCACCACGGCGCGCACGCCCTCCTCCAGCGCCTTCAGCGCCGTCTCGGTCTTGGGGATCATGCCGCCGGCGATGGTGCCGTCGGCGATCATCGCCCGCACCTGGTCGGGATGCATCGCCGTTACCACCTCGCCCGAAGCGTCCTTGACGCCCGAGACATCGGTCAGCAGCAGCAGCCGGTCGGCCCGGAGCGCGCCGGCAATCGCACCGGCGGCGGTGTCGCCGTTGACGTTGAAGGTCTCGTTATCCTCCATGCCCGTCGCCACCGGGGCGATGACCGGGATCAGCCCGGCATTGTAGAGGTCGCGGATGATCTGCACGTTCATCTCGACCGGGCGGCCGACGAAGCCCAGCTCCGGGTCGTCCGGCTCGCAGACCATCAGGTCGTCGTCCTTGCCGGAAATGCCGACCGCGCGGCCGCCGGCGTCGTTGATCGCCTGCACGATCCGCTTGTTGACCAGGCCGGACAGCACCATCTCGACCACCTCGACCGTCTCGCGGGTGGTGACGCGCTTGCCGCGCACGAAACGGCTTTCGATGCCCAGCTTGCCCAGCAGGTCGTTGATCATCGGGCCGCCGCCATGGCAGACGACCGGATGGATGCCGACCTGCTTCATCAGCACGATGTCGCGGGCGAATTCGGCCATCGCCTCGTCGTCGCCCATGGCATTGCCGCCGAACTTCACCACCACCACGGCGCCGGAATAGCGCTGCATGTAAGGCAGGGCCTCGGACAGAGTGCGGGCGGTGGCGATCCAGTCACGGTTCATCTTCTGCTTTCTCATCGAAGGCCCCTGTTCGTCGCGCCCGATCCTAGGACGCGGGCGCCGATCAGTCCAGACCGGCGATGATGGCGCGCAGCGTGGCGATGCCCTGGCCCTTGTCCGAGCTTGTGATCACAAGCTCGGGATAGGCGGCGGGATGCTTCTGCAGCGCCTCCTGCACCTGCGCGACGGTGGCCTCCATCGCCTCTCTGCCGATCTTGTCGCCCTTGGTCAGCACCACCTGGAAGGGCACGGCAGAGCGGTCGAGCAGCTTCATGATCTCGTGATCGACGTCCTTCACGCCATGGCGCGAATCGATCAGCGTGAAGGCGCGGCGCAGCGTCGGCCGGCCGGCGAGATAGTTCTTCAGCAGCGCCTGCCATTTCGCCACCACCGCCACCGGCGCCTTGGCGAAGCCATAGCCCGGCAGATCGACCAGATAGGCTTGCTCGCCCAGGGTGAAATAATTGATCTCCTGCGTGCGGCCCGGGGTATTCGAGGCGCGCGCGAGCCCATTCCGGCCGGTCAGGGCGTTGATAAGGCTGGATTTTCCGACATTCGAGCGGCCGGCGAAGCAGACCTCGGGCCGGTCGGCGGGCGGCAGCCCATCCATGGCGACCACGCCCTTGAGGAAATCGACCGGGCCGGCGAACAGCTTGCGTGCCGCCTCGGCGGTGTCGGGATCGGGCTCGGGGGCGACGGGAAAGGCGACCTTCATGCCCGCACCTCGCCACCCAGCGCAATCTCGCCGCCGGTCACCACCTCGGCATAGATGCCGAAATCGCGATGGCCGAACTGCGCCTCCAGCGCCTCGGGCATGTCGATGTCGATGCGGCCGGTCGAGGGATCGGCGCTGGTCGCCGGGCAGCGGCCGATGGCCTCGGTCACCCGCAGTTCGACATCCCCCACGGTCAGGACATGGCCGATCAGATCGCGTTCGGCATAGGGCGCCCAGCCCTCCAGCCAGAGATTGCCGCGCCAGCGTTCGACGCCCAAAGCCATTCCCAGCCGGGATTCCAGATCCGCCAGGCTCGACAGCGACAGGATCGAGACCCAGGGCTGGTTGACATCGGTCCAGCCGGTCGGCCCGCGCACCAGGCGGGTGGGCGCGGGCTTCCCCTCGGACCAGAGCGGGCGGACCCAGTCCACCAGCCGCGCGCCCTCGGTCTCGGGGTCGAAGTCCAGATCGGGCAGGCCGGGATGGGTCAGGCGGATCCGCCCCTCCTCCGCGCCCTCGCCCCAGCCGCCCTGCACCGCCTGCAGCCCGGCCGAGGCCGCGCCGCGCAGGAAGCAGGACTTGGGCAGCCAGCGTTGCGGCTCCGCCCCGGCGTGACGCTCGCCGCCCTCGGTCAGCAGCGCCCAGATGCGGTCGCCGGGCAGGCGCCGCGCCGCGGCCAGACGGGTGCGGCGCAGGTCCTCGCCGCCGATCGCCTTGATCGGGTGCCGGCGGATCCGGGCGATGCAGGCGGTCATTTTCCGCCCTTGTCCCCGCCCTTTTCGCCGGCCTTGGCCTCGGTCTTGGCGCGTGAGGGCAGGCTGGAGCGGATGTTGCCGAAGAAGTCGGGCCGGTGGCCGTGCATCGACATGATCGTATATTGCTGGATGATGGTGATGGTGTTGTTGGTGATCCAGTAAAGCACCAGGCCCGAGGCGAAGCCCCCCAGCATGAACATGAACACCCAGGGCATCCAGGCGAAGATCATCTTCTGCGCCGGATCGGTGGGGGCCGGGTTCAGCTTCTGCTGCATCCACATCGAGATGCCCAGGAGGATCGCCAGCACCGGCAGGGTGAAGCTGTGCAGGAAGCTGCCCTGGCCCGGCGCCGCCCAGGGCAAGAGGCCGAACAGGTTCCACAGGCTGGACGGGTCCGGCGCGGCAAGGTCGCGGATCCAGCCGATCCAGGGCGCGTGCCGCAGCTCGATGGTGACGAAGATCACCTTGTAGAGCGCGAAGAAGATCGGGATCTGCAGCAGCACCGGCAGGCAGCCCGCGGCGGGGTTCACCTTTTCGCGCTTGTAGAGCTCCATCACCTCTTTCTGGAACTTCATCCGGTCGTCGCCGGTGCGCTGCTTGATGGCCTCCATCTCGGGCTGCAGCTCCTTCATCTTGGCCATCGAGATGTAGGATTTGCGCGCCAGCGGGAAGACCAGCAGCTTCAGCACGAAGGTCAGCGCGATGATCGCCCAGCCCATGTTGCCGATCATGCCATGCAGCCAGTGCAGCAGGCGGAAGATCGGCTTGGTCAGGAAATAGAACCAGCCCCAGTCGATGGAATCGACGAAGCGGTCGATGCCGGGATTTTCCTGATAGCCGTTGATGACCTCCCAGACCTTGGCGCCGGCGAAGAGATAGCTGGACGAGGTCCCGGTCGCGCCCGGGGCGACGGTCTGCACCGGCATCCGCGTCTCGGCCTGGTAGATGTCGGCGCCGGGGGCGTATTTCACCACCGCGGTGAAGGACTGGCCGGGGGCAGGCGCCAGCGTGGTCATCCAGTATTTGTCGGTAAAGCCGATCCAGCCGTTTTCCTGCACCTCGATCAGCTGGGCCGGCCCCTCGCCCGCCATGGGGTCGAGCTTGGCCATGTCCTTGTATTTCTCTTCCAGAAGCTTGCCGTCGGTCATGCCGACCGCGCCCTCGTGCAGCACGAAGAAGTTCTGGGTGTCGGGCCTGCCGTGCCGGGCCAGAATGCCGTAGGGCGCGGCCGAGAAGGGTGCGGTCCCGGTATTCTCCAGCGTCTGGGTCACGGTGAACAGGAACTTGTCGTCAAGCTCGTAGGTGCGGCGGAAGACCTGGCCGGCGCCGTTGTCCCAGCGCAGCGTCACCGGCTGGCCGGGGGCGAGCGTCGCGCCGGATTCGACCTCCCACACCGTGGCCGGGCCGGGAACCAGCGCCGGATCGGTGCCGGCGGCGGGCATCCAGCCATAGACCGCGTAATAGGGCTTCTGCACCGCAAGCTGCGCCGCGCCGCCCGGAGCCACCGGGCTGCCTTCGGCCTGCACGGTGGTTTGCGCGGTGGGCGACAGCAGGCGAACAGAGGGGGATTGCGGATCGAGCGTCTCGCGATAGCCGGTCAGCTCGAGGTCGTCGATGCGGCCGCCCGCCAGCGAGATCGTGCCGGCCAGCGAGGGAGAGTCGATCCGCACCCGCCCGGCACCGGCCGAAGGATCGTCGCTGGTCGCGGTCGCCGCCTCAAGCTCCGGCGCCGCGCCCTGCGGCACCGCGCCCGGCGTCGCGGGCGAGCCGGTTTCGGGCGTGGTGGCGCCCTGGGTGCTGGTCGGCGTGGTATCCTGGGCGGGGGGCACCGGCTCGGGGGCGAAGAAAATCGACCAGACAAGCATGACGAGGGCCGAAAGCACCATCGCCAGGATGAGATTGCGGTTGTTGTCTTGCATTCCGGACCAGCCCTTCGTCGTCACCCCAGTCTGAGGGTTCGGGCCGCTTCAACAGAAGCGACCGGCAAAGGTCAAGGGAATTTGCCGGAAAACCGGCGCCGCCGCCACCTCGGTCCCGCGACATCGGCCAGCCCGGCAACGGGCGGGCCCGGCAGCTGTCGCCCGGACGCAGGCCCGAGGTCCATGCCGGAGAAGGCCGCCCGTGCCCTGCAAGCCGCCGCCGCGCGGGCTTGGGCCCGGTGCCCGTCCGCCCGCATTCGCAAGCCGGCACCCGGTGATGCGGAAGCGGGCGGGCGCGGCGCAGGGGCCAGGCGCAGGGGTCAGGCCATGATCGCACCTGCCCCGGTCAAGCGGCCGTCCCCGCGGGCGCTGTGCGTCAGGACCCTGGCCGAGAGCCGCAAGGCAATCGGCAAGCCTATTCACGCCTTGCGGCGCAGGTCGAAGGGCGCGGGCAGGGAATGGCCGTGCGCCAGCAGGAAGTCATCGACCGCCGCGGGCTCGAGCGGCGGCGCCACCGCCAGCCCCTGCACGCCGTTGAAGCCGATCTGCGCCAGAAACGCCTGCTCTTCCTGAGTCGCGACGCCGTCGGCCAGGGTTGCCAGGCCCAGGTGCTCGGCCAGGGCCAGAATGGCCAGGATCATGCGCTGCTGGTCGGCGCGCCGGTCGCAGCCGGCGATGAAGTTGCGGCCGATCCGCACCCGGCGCATGCCAAAGCGGCGCAGGTCGTCCAGCCCGGCGCTGCCGGTGCCGAATTCGCCCAGGGCCACCGCACAGCCCGCGGTGCCCAGGCGCTGGAGGCTGGCGCCGACCGGCAGACGGCCGCCGTGGCGGCCGACCGGCTCGGTCACCTCGACCTCGAGCCGCTCGGGCGGCAGGTCCTGGCGGTCCAGCTCCCACAGGATCGCGTCGGCGGTGGCCGGATCGGCCAGCGCGCGATCCGACAGCGGCAACGACAGCAGCGGCACCCGCGCCCCCATCCTGTCCCAGACCCGCAGGGCGGCAAAAGCCTGGCGCAGCACCTGCGCGGTGACCAGCCCCAGGGTTTCGTCGTCCAGGCGCGGCTGCAGTTCGGCCAGATCGCAGCTGTCCTGATCGTCCATCCGAATCCGCGGCAGAACCCGCAGCGCCAGCACCGCGCCGGTGTCGCAGCAGATCTGCGGCTGGAAGAGCAGCCCGATCCGGTCGGGCGCAAGCGCGGGCAGCGCCACCGGCCCAGCTTGGGGAAGCATCTCGACAAAACGCAGCTGTCCGGCGGCCGAAAACGGGCTGCACCCCTGCAAGGCCGCGCGGCCATGGGCATAAAGCGCCGCCGCATCCTGCCGGCCCGATTCGTCGCTGACGATCACCGCATTCACCACCGGGCAGATGCGCAGGTCGGGCAGGTCAACGCCGGCCGAGCAGATGGTCTGGAGCCGCGCCAGCAGTCCCGGCACCGCCTGCTGGCGCAAAATGCCAAGAATGCCCTGAATCTCGGCCGAGCCGGGACTGCGCGACTGCGGCAGCAGGCGCAGATCCGCCACCAGCCGCCGCAGCAGCCTGTCCAGCATCTGTTCCAGCATGGCCGGGCCGATGCTGGCGCGCAGCATCTCGACATTCTCGACCCGCAGCACCAGCGCAAGCCGTGCCCCGCCCCGCGCCGCCTCCCTGTTCCTGACCAGCCTTGCCAGCCGTGCCGCAACCGCCGCGATTCCGTATGCCATTCCCAGATCCGAATCTTGTTGTCCGGATCGCAGCCTAGCCCCGCGACGCTTTTTGCTCGGTTAATGTTCGCGCAGGATCGGCACGTCTTTTTCGCTAAAATCCGAGGCATCCGGCATCAGTGCCGTGAAGTCGAACAGCTTCGGGTCCGGCAGATGCGAGGGGCGCACATTCATCAGCGCCCGGAACATGACCTGGCGCCGGCCGGGCGCACGCGATTCCCATTCGTCCAGCAGCTTCTTGACCTGCATGCGCTGCAGCCCTTCCTGGCTGCCGCAAAGGTCGCAGGGGATGACCGGATAATTCATCGCCCGGGCGAAACGGTCGCAATCGGCCTCGGCCACGAAGGCCAGGGGGCGCAGCACGTTCAGGTCGCCCTCTTCGTTCAGCAGCTTCGGCGGCATCGAGGCCAGCCTGCCGCCATGAAACAGGTTCATGAAGAAGGTTTCCAGAATGTCGTCGCGGTGATGGCCCAGGACCACCGCCTGGCAACCCTCTTCGCGGGCGATGCGATAGAGGTTGCCGCGACGCAGGCGCGAGCAGAGGGCGCAATAGGTCCGGCCCTCGGGCACCTTCTCCTTCACGATGGAATAGGTGTCCTGATATTCGATGCGATGCGGCACCTGACGCTCGGTCAGGAATTCCGGCAGCACGGTCGCCGGGAAACCCGGCTGGCCCTGATCGAGATTGCAGGCCAGCAGTTCGACCGGCAGCAGGCCGCGCCATTTCAGCTCGTGCAGCACGGCGAGCAGCGTGTAGCTGTCCTTGCCGCCCGACAGGCAGACCAGCCAGCGGTCGCCGGGGCGGATCATGTCATAGGTCTCGATGGCGGCGCGGGTCTCGCGCACCAGCCGCTTGCGCAGCTTGCGGAATTCGGTCGAGGCCGGCGCGCCGCGGAACAGCGGGTGGATCTCCTCTGCCGCGTCGAAGGTCCCGGTCTCGCTGGCGATATTGTCCCGCATCATTCGTCCCCGTGGCGCTTGCGCGCCCTGATTAGCATGAAAGGCGCCGCGGCGTCAGTCCCGCGGCTGTTCCGAGCCCGGCACCGGATCATGGCCATGCCCGCCCCAGGGATGGCAGCGGCAGATGCGCCGCGCCGCCAGCCAGCCGCCCCGGACCGCGCCATGCCGCTCCAGCGCCTCGAGCGCATAGGCCGAGCAGGTGGGCTGGAAGCGGCAGCCATGCCCGACCCAGGGGCTGGCGATCAGCCGATAGCCGCGCACCGGCAGCGCCAGCAGATGCGCCAGCGGGCTCATTTCCCGTGCACCCGCGCCAGCGCGGCGGCAAGATCGGCGCGCAGCTCGGCGAAATCGCGGCTGACCGTGGTGCCCGGCCGCCCGACCAGCACGTAATCCCAGCCGGGCCGAGCGGCGGCCGGCATGACCTCGCGCGCCAAGGCGCGCAGCCGGCGCTTGGCACGGTTGCGGACCACGGCATTGCCGATCTTCCTGGAACAGGTGAAGCCGACCCGGATCGCCTGCCCCGCCTCGCCCTCGGGACGCCGGCGGGCCTGCAGCAGAAATCCGGGCATGCCCTGCCGCCGGGCCGAAGCCGCACGCAGGAAATCCGCCCGCTTGCGCAGGGTTTCCAGCCCGCCCCCCGCACCCGCCTCCGAAACGGCAGAAGCCGCCCTGTCCGGCGTCGGGTCAGCGACGGAACGGTCAGAGGCGGCAGCTTCGGGGGTGCTGTCCATCACGGCAAGCCCACGCCCTGCGGCGCAGGGCTTAGGCGCTGAGGGTCTTGCGGCCCTTGGCGCGGCGGGCGTTGAGCACGCGGCGGCCGCCCTTGGTCGCCATGCGCGCGCGGAAGCCGTGGCGGCGGGCGCGAACCAGGTTCGACGGCTGGTAGGTGCGTTTCGACATCTTTCAACTCCGGGTCAGGGCGTGCCAGGGTATGGGCCATCGGCCCACGCAAGACGCGCCGGTCATTCGAGGCCCGCTGGATAGTCGGGCCCGCCGCCCAAGTCAACCACATTGCACGGATTTCGCCGGCGCCGCAGGTTCCGGGGAACCGGGACCATGTCACGCAGGTTTGAACTGCGTAAGGACAGCCACTATGTGAAGCAGCGGCGCCGAGACCCGAGGGAATTGCAAAGCCTACCATGTCCCTGAATACCTTATCCGGCCGATTCGCCCTGCTCACGGGCATGTTCGTGCTTCTGGCCGAGTTGCTGATCCTGCTGCCCTCGATCGCGAACTACCGGCTGGATTTCCTGGAATCGCGGCTAGAGCGCGCGCAGATCGCCAGCCTTGCGCTGCTGGCGACCGACGAATCGCTGGCCTCGGACCTGGAATCCGAGCTTCTGGAGAATGCCGGCGTCTTCAACGTCGTGCTGCGGCGCAACGACGTGCGGCAACTGGTGCTGTCCTCGCCGATTCCAGGGCCGATCTCGGCCACCTACGACCTGCGCGAGCAGCCGTTCTGGACCTCGATCCGCGATGCCATGGCGCAGCTTCTCGATCCGCGAAACCAGGTGATCCGGGTGATCGGCGCGCCGGTGAACCAGGCCGGCCAGCTGATCGAGATCACCACCGACACCCAGCGGCTGCGCACCGAGATGATCGATTACGGGCTGCGGCTGCTGCTGATCTCGGCCGCCTTCTCGATCCTGACCGCCATCCTGCTGAACGTGGCGGCGCAGAGGCTGCTGCTGGTGCCGATCCGGCGGGTCATCAGCCACATGACCGCCTATGCCGGCGCGCCGGAGGACGCGCGCTCGATCATCACCCCGAACGCGCGGCTAGCCGAGTTGAACGAGGCCGAGACGGCGCTCGCCGCCATGCAGCGCACCGTGACCTCGGCGCTGAAGCAGCAGGCGCGGCTGGCGCAGCTGGGCCAAGCGGTGGCCCGCATCAGCCACGACCTGCGCAACATCCTGACCACGGCGCAGATCTTCGCCGACCGGCTGGAAACCAGCGCCGATCCCGCCGTGCGCCGCGCTGCGCCGAAGCTGGTGAACTCGATCAGCCGGGCGGTGAACCTGTGCGAGACCACGCTGGCCTTCGGCAAGGCCGAGGAACCGGCCCCGGCGCTGTCGCGCTTCAACCTCTCGACGCTGGTGACCGAGGTGACCGAGGGCGAGGCGATGGCGGCGGACCGGCTGGACGGGGCCGAGCCCATCGAGTTCCTGACCGACATTCCGCCCAGCCTGACGATTCGTGCCGACCGCGACCAGCTGTTCCGGGTGCTGTCGAACCTGGTGCGCAATGCGCGCCAGGCGATCGAGGCGACGCGCCAGCCGGGCACCATCGAGATCGGCGCCGGCGAGGACGAGCAGGAATGGTGGATCCGCATCGGCGACACCGGCCCCGGCCTGCCGCAGAAGGCGCGGGACTTCCTGTTCCAGCCCTTTTCGGGCGGCTCGCGCAAGGGCGGCACGGGGCTTGGCCTGGCCATTGCGGCGGATCTGGTGCGCAGCCATGGCGGCCGGCTGGAGCTGCTGCGCAGCGATGCGGAGGGCACGCAGTTCATCCTGCACCTGCCGCGCGAGCTGGCCGGGCTTGCGCAGCGGGCGGAAGCCGCGGCGGGATAGGCTGCTCACGGCGATTTCAGGAAAAGATTTTGCCGAAGGTCATTTTTGGCCTTGCGCCCCCCCGGCCCGCACACTAAATCACCGCCTCACAGCGGACCCGTAGCTCAGCTGGATAGAGCACCAGACTACGAATCTGGGGGTCGGGCGTTCGAATCGCTCCGGGTCCGCCATATAACATCCAGACATCATTGTGTTTCTTCATCGCTCTGCTCCTTCTTCTGGGGGCCGGTTTGCAACTGGTTTGCAAAGGCGGTGGCCGGGCTGCTCTCGAATGCCTGAATCGCGGCCCTCGAAAGCGCGGGCGTCATCGCCAAGTATTTCTCAAGAATGCGAGTCGCCGATTGCAGCGTGTGCCCGGTGATCGACGCGATCTGGGGCACCTCGCAGCCGGCCTCGGCCAGCAAGGTGACCGCTGTGCCTCGCAGGTCATTGAAACGCAGGAACTGAGACTTTTCCTGCTGCGTCAACGCTGCATAGTTCTGGGGACGCAGCCCGCAGACGATCATGTGGGCGGACCATGCCTTGCTCAAGGCCTTATCGTTGGCATCAGTAAACCACGGGCGCCCATCCGCGCGGGTCAGGATGTTCCTGCCTAGCCGTGGCATTCCATCCAGCGTCCGCCGCAAGTTCTGCGAGACATGGATCGGGACCAAGGCCTTGGTTTTCCGCTGGCGCAATAGGATGGTCGTGCCAGAATACTGCGACCATTCCAGCCGGATGAGGTCACCGTAGCGTTGCCCGGTATGCAACGCTAGAATCAATGCGACCTGCAACTCCACAGGAGCATCGGCCATAAAGGTGGTGATGTCGTCAGCTGTCCAGATCTTCTCTGATCTGTCGCCGGAATAAAGGCGCTCGAAATCGTGTAATGGATTGCTTCTGATCTTTCCCTTACGCTTAGCCCGGCTGAAGACGGTGGACAAAACAGAAAGTCGATTGTCCGCCTCGCGTGGTCGCGTGCGGGCTATTTCTTCCTGATAGTCCAAGAACACGCCGGATACTCGCGGGCTCGCGAGCGCCCGAAGGGGTAGCGTTCCGAATTTCTCTCCCAGCGCCAGCAACATCCTTTTATACTCTCTCTTCGTGCTCGCGGCCTTACGCTCGAACGCATAACTTTGGAGGTACTCGCGAATGATGGCGTTCACATTTTCCACGTCATGGGGTCGTAATCTTTCAGCCTCCGCAAACGCAGCAAGGAATTTCGGGTCACCAGGCAAGCCTGGAAGGCGCATGCCACTGGCCCGGTGATAATAGTAGATCGCAATAGAACCATCAGCGAGGCGCTTGCGCACCGTATTGATGCCTTTGATCTTGGCCTTAACCACGCTGAGACCTTATCCATGCATCCAATGCTGCATCCGCGTCACGTTGTTTTTCCAGGGTGGTCTCAAGCCTGAAAGTGCCGTTTGCCAGAACTTCACAGGCGGTGACTGGCAAGCCCATTTCCTGCACGATCCTGATCATCTTCTTGGCCATGGGCGTGCTCAACTTGACTGAAGCGGCTCTTGATATCCGGGCATCCGTGGGATGCGTCGAGTGGCTAGTCATCGCCGTGATCCAGCTGTGCCGCAGGCTCGACGGTCTGGGCAGCAAGGTATTCCTCGACAGCCCCAGCAGGCACGAAGTAGAGCCCGCCTATCTTCATGTGACGCAAGGCTTTTTGGCGGATCAGCTTCCTGACACGCGCAATCGGCCAGCCCAGCCGCTCGGCCAGTTCCTTTGGCTTTTCCAGGCGATTCCTGCTCATCACCATCTCACTGTGACTCCTGTTCGCGAAATGCTACGGTTCCGCTCGAAGAAAGTTCGAATCAAGCAGAGCGTTCACATATGTTTACATCAGTTCAAAATTCGCGTCAACTTGAGTTGCGTGTAGGATGACGCGCGAGTCGGGCATCGGCGCGCGGCTTGAGCAAATCAGGCAATCCAGCGGTACATCGCAGGCAGACTTTGCGGCATCGCTTGGGATCAGCCGAACGACGTTGCACAACTATGCCCGCGAGGAGCGCGACTTGCCTGCCGCCGTTTTGGCAAAGCTGCTGGAGCTTTATCGCGCGGACCCGTTATGGGTTCTGGATGGTGAAGCGGGTATCCAGAACCGTGAGGGAGAGATCATGCAAGAATTGGGGTTGATCTTCGAGGCCGTCGAGCGCCGCGTCGTTGAGCGAGACCTGCGGCTCAGCGCCAAGAAACGCTGGATGATCGTCTGCCGGCTCTATTCAGAACGCATCTCGGCCCTACGCCAGACAGGTGAAAAGCCAAGCCTTGAGGCGCTCGGGCTCGACAATCTTCTGGATATGGCGGCATGACAATTCATTCATTTTCCGCACACCGGCTGCCCCCGCGCGCGCAGATCGAAGCGCAGGAGATCGACGCCTTGCTGGACCGCGTTCAGCCTGACGAATGGCTTCCTACAGCCCTTCGCGGCCCGATCCTCCTTGGTCTTCTGGCAACGGCTGGCGCGCTGCTCATATACTGTGCGCTTGTGGTCGTCCCTTTTTCCCACGGGCAGGTGCAAGCGAGCCGAGCGCTTTGGATCATCCTGATTTGGGGCACACTCTGCCTGTACTCCCTCTGGGAAATGCACCGCCTTCGCAGAGCGCGGGCACGGATCGACTGATGCATGGCGCCGCCGCGCCCAATGAGAAAGAGACGAGCAGATGCCGACACTGCGATGGTTAACCCGGGATGATGATGTGCGCGCCGCCGACACAAGCGTTTCGCGCGTGGCGGGCACAATGGCGGGCGCGCTCCAAAATGCATATTTATCAATTAAATCAACGGAATATGGCGGAGGGGATGGGTCTGAAAGACAACCTTTTCCACTGATTTACTTTACAAAGCAATGACTTACGTGCGTTTCCGTCAGCCGTCCGGCTGCCTTACCAATAAAATCCGAAGGACCTGAACCGCGGTTGAGCCTGTGGCGACGTCAGTGCGGGCATCGCGTGCCCGGCCATCGGCGGGACGGAAAGCGTTCGGCTGGGGGCCAGCGCGCGGAGCCTCGCGATCCGGCTTTCTACCGGCGGATGCGTCCGCAGCAGCGAGGGTTCGGGGATGCGTCTGCCGGGCAGGAAGATGTCCTCCCAGAACCGGCCGACGCGGCGCTCGAGCTTGCCGAGCGCGCCGATCAACCCCTCGGGGTCGCCGGTCAGGTCCGCCGCCACCCGGTCTGCATCGTATTCGCGGGTGCGCGACAGCCCGAGCTGGATCAGCGCCATCAGCGTGGGCGCGAAGATCAGGAGCACCACGACCGACCAGGGCACATGGACCATGCCCGCCATCACGAGCGGCAGGTTCACCAGCACAAGCAACTGTCCCATCCAGCTTGCCAGCGACACCAGCCGCGACATCACGTCTGCGAGTCCCATAATCCAGAGGTCGCGATGGGCGATGTGGCCGATCTCGTGCGCGAGGACGCCGGCAAGTTCGCGACCGTCCAGGATCTCGAGCAGCCCGTCGGTGACGCAGATCGTGCTGTCCTCGGGGCTGCCCATGGCAAAGGCGTTCGGCAGCCGGCTCGGGACGCGATACAGCGCCGGGGTGCGCGGCAGGCCGGCGCGGCGCGCGAGCTCGGCAAGTGCTGCGACGAGACCGGGGGCCTCGCGCCCCGTCAGACGCTGGGCGCGATAGGCCGACAGCAGCATCCGCCGCGACAGGTCGGGGGCCAGAAACAGGCCGGCGACCATGCCGAGCGCGACGAGCAGCCCCGTTCCGGGCCCCAGGATCACCGTGACCGAAACCCAGGCGAGCGCCGCCATGAGCCCGAGCAGCAGCGCCGATTGCACGAAATTGAGCAGGCGGTGGCTGGCGGAGGCCGCGGTCATCGCGTCTCGTGGCCTCCGAGTTCGCGCCGGTCCTGATCGCGCACCAGCCAGTGGACAGCGCCGAGCGCAAGCGCCGCGCCCGCGAGTGCGGCAATCTTGGATGATTCCGTCTCGCCGAGGTCCAGGATGATGAATTTGCGCGCGATGGCCAGCAGCGCGATCAGCACGATCGTGCGGACCTGGAGGATCCCGAAGCTGCGTTCGGTCGCAACAAGAAGGGAGCGCTTGAACTCGAGCGCGATCACCACGGTGAAGATCATGCCGAACACCACCTGGAAGGTGGCGTAGTCGAGAGTGTCGAATGCCCCCAGAAGCAAGCGGTTCACGACTTCGCGCATCAGCGCCCAGACCGACGCCACGACGATCGCCGCAATGATGACGCTGAGGACGAAGATGACAACTTGCTCGAACTTCTCGTAGAGCGTCATCGCCGACCATTGTTCACGGGTCAGCCCGGATCGTTGCAAGTCTTTCATGATTGCCTCTCGAAAGCCGCCCTGGAGAGACAAGCTCCCCGGGGCTTTGCCAGACGGTGCGATATCGCACGGAGCGGAGGGGACGCCGCAAACCGGCGACACCCAATGTGGCAAATCAGCCGTTCTTGACCTCGATGCGCTTGACCTTCGCCTGCGCCTCGGGAGTCTGGGGCAGCTTGATCGTCAGAACCCCGTTCTTGAAGGATGCCTGCGCCTTTTCGCCATCCACACCGGGAGGGAGCGGAATTGTCCGGTAGATCGCGCCGTAGCTGCGCTCGGACAGGTAATACCCCTTTTTCTCCTCCTGGCGCTCGATCTTCTTCTCCCCCTTCACAGTCAACATGTCATCGTTGACCGTCACCTCGATGTCCTTCATCTCCATGCCCGGCAGCTCGATCGATACTTCGATCGCCTTGTCGGTCTCGACCACGTCGGATTTCGCTTCGCCGCTGCCAAAGGGCCATTCGAAATGACCGACACGGTTCCAGAAGTTCTCGAACACATGGTTCATTTCGTGCTGGAGTGTCGCGATCGGGTTGTCTTCGCTGCTCTTGGCATCTGGCGCGCCGTCCTTGCGCGCCCAGGGAATGAGGTCTTTGATCTGCATGATATGGTCTCCTTCGGTTTTCAGGCGCCCTTGACGGCGATCTTTTTCGGCTGCGCTTCAGGGGCTCGGGGGAGCGTCAGGGTGAGGACACCTCCACGCATCTCGGCTTCGATCCTGTTGGGGTCGAAGTCCTCGGAAAGCGTGAAGGCACGCTCGAAATCGCCCTCGCCATATTCGGCATAGGCAAGTTCGAGGTTTTCCGGCCGCACCGGGTCAACTTTGCCGCGGATCGTCAACACACGATTTTCGAGCGTGATCTCGACCGCATCGGCGGCGACCCCAGGCATTTCAAGCATCATGGAGACACCCTGATCGGTCTCGACGATATCGGTCAACGGGCGGTAGATGCGTCCGCCGCCGGTGGTCTCGGGCGAATCGGTCGGCGTCTTTTCGGCGGCTTGCGTGATGTCGGTGCTCATCGTTCCAGCTCCTCTCAGGCTGCCTTGATCTCGATTCTCTTCGGCTTTTCTTCCTCGGGCCGGGAGATGACGATCCGCAATACGCCGTTCGTCATCCTCGCCTCGACCTTGTCATCCGAGGCCGCGAACGGCAGGCGGATAGTGCGGGAAAACCTGCCGAAACCGCGTTCGTTGCGGCGCCAGCGCGCACCGTCGGGAACCTCGGGCGCCTTGCGTTCGCCCGAAAGCGTCAGGACGTTGTCCTTAACCGAAATCTCAATGTCGCCCGGTTCGATGCCGGGAAGTTCAGCGGCGATGGCAACGGCCTCAGGGCCTTGCCAGACATTCACCGCCGGGAACGCCGCGCGGGACGGGGGCAAGAAGCCGCGGTCGAGATCGCGCATCATGGAGCGCATCAGCGCGAAGGGATCGCTGCGGCGCAGATATGTCGGATAGAGCATTGCTGGCCTCCTGTAGCTGATCGATGCCCCCGAACCGGCGGCATGGTCCGACCGGGCAACGGTGCCGGCTGGATGTCGGTTCGGAGACCGCCCATCAAGATAGGCAGATCCATTTATTATGCAAGCATGTATGATGCTTGCATTGCACTTTGGATGGAGTGCGGTCTATCCTGTGTCTCATGCCACCGGAGGAAGGATACCTATGATCTCTTCGGACATCGCGCTGATCGGGACGACGATCCACCGGGTCGCGCAGCTCATCCAGCAGCGGATCGACCAAGACATCCGCGACAGCGGCCTGACCCGCCTGTCCTGGATGGCGGCGGCGCATGTCGAGGATGCGCCCGGGCTGACCATCGGCGATCTGGCCGACCGACTTGAGGTCGGCCCGGCCACTGCGGGCCAGCTCGTCAATCGCATGGTCCGGGACGGCTGGGTCGAGCGGTCGCCCTCGCTCGACGACAGGCGGTCGCAGATCGTCACCGCAACGTCGAAGGCCCGGGCGATGCTGGAGGAACTCGCGCCGCGGCAACCGGCGCTCGAACATGAAATCCTGCAGGATCTGTCGGCAGACGAAAGGCGCATCCTGCTGGCGCTGCTCGAGCGGATCAGGGCGCGGCTCGGGCGCCAGTGAAAGGGACAAGCGGCATGGAAAGGAAGACCGAATATAACATCTGGTACTGGGTGGTGGCTTTCATAGCCGTGATTTTCATCCAGAACCTGATCGCCGGCTGGCAATCCGTCGCACCGATCAGCTACAGCCAGTTCGAGAGCTATCTCGAGGATGGCAGGGTCGCGTCCGTTGCGGTCGGCGCGGACACCATCACCGGCACCTTCACCGACCCCGTCGACGGCAAGAGCCAGTTCGTCACCACGGTCGTGGATCCCGCGATCCTGCAGCGGATCGACCGCTCCGGCGTCGAGATCACGGGCGTTCCTCAGAACACCTTTCTCGGCACGCTGATTTCCTGGGTGGCGCCAGCGCTTGTCTTTTTCGGAATCTGGATGCTGCTGTTCCGTAAGTTCGCCGACAAACAGGGTTTCGGCGGGTTCATGCAGGTCGGCCGCAGCAAGGCCAAGGTTTACATGGAAAAAGAAACCGGCGTCAGCTTCGCCGACGTGGCCGGTGTGGACGAGGCCAAGGCCGAGCTCGAGGAGGTCGTAGAGTTCCTCAGGAACCCCGCCGAATACGGAAAGCTGGGCGCACATATCCCCAAAGGCATATTGCTTGTCGGGCCGCCGGGCACCGGCAAGACGCTTCTAGCGCGCGCAGTGGCAGGCGAGGCCGGCGTGACCTTCTTTTCGATCTCGGGCTCCGAGTTCGTCGAGATGTTCGTGGGCGTCGGTGCCGCACGGGTGCGCGACCTGTTCGAGCAGGCCCGGAAATCCGCCCCGGCGATCATCTTCATCGACGAGCTGGACGCTCTCGGGCGGGCGCGCTCCTCCGGCCAGATCGCTGGCGGCCACGATGAGCGTGAGCAGACGCTGAACCAGCTTCTGACCGAGCTCGACGGCTTCGACCCTTCGGTGGGCATCGTGCTCCTGGCCGCCACCAACCGACCAGAGATCCTCGACCCCGCGCTGCTGCGTGCGGGACGCTTCGACCGGCAGGTGCTGGTGGATCGGCCGGATAAGAAAGGACGTATGCAGATTCTCGGCGTTCACATGAAAAAGGTGAAGCTCGCCCCGGACGTCGATGCCGAGAAGGTCGCAGCGCTTACTCCCGGCTTTTCCGGGGCGGACCTCGCCAATCTCGTCAACGAGGCTGCGCTGCTTGCCACGCGCCGCAAGGCCGATGCGGTGACGATGGACGACTTCAACAATGCCGTCGAGCGCATCATCGCAGGGTTGGAAAAGAAGAACCGCGTTCTGAACCCGCGCGAACGCGAGATCGTGGCGCACCACGAGATGGGGCACGCGCTGGTGGCGATGGCTCTGCCGGGGGTGGACCCGGTGCACAAGGTCTCGATCATACCGCGCGGAATTGGCGCGCTCGGCTACACGATCCAGCGCCCGACCGAGGACCGCTTCCTGATGACGCGGGAGGAACTCGAGAACAAGATCGCCGTGCTGCTGGGCGGGCGCGCGGCCGAGAAGATTGTCTACGACCACCTCTCGACCGGGGCGGCGGACGATCTGGTCAAGGCCACCGATATCGCCCGCGCCATGGTCGCGCGGTACGGGATGGACGAAGACCTCGGGCATGTCAGCTACGACACCGATCGGCCCGGCTTTCTCGGCACCGGCGACCAGTCGTCGTGGCTGAACCGCCGCTACAGCGAGGCCACTGCCGAGCGGATGGACGCGAAGGTGCGCGACATCGTGGATGGCGTGTTCAAGCGCACCGTCTCGCTTCTCGAAGCCAACCGGGCGCTGCTCGAGCAATCGGCGCAGGATCTCCTGCAACGGGAGACACTGGACGAGCCCGAACTGGTGGCAATTGGGTCCAAGGTGAAAAGAACGGAAGCAGTCGCTGCGTGACACCGTCACTGACGCAGATGATCGGCGGACAACCCTGACTGGATAAAGAAACGGAGAAGACGAATGGCAAACGGAGCTTGCGATATTTGCGGTCGCCCGGCGACGGCGCGCGTGCGCGCCTCGGTGAACGGCAAAGTTCAGAACATGGAGCTGTGCGATCAGCACTACCGCGAAATGGTGCGCCGGTCGGGCCGCAGCGCATCGCCGCTGGAGTCCCTGTTCGGACGACATTCCCTTTTTGACGAATTCTTCGGCGATAGCGGGTTCGGCAGCCTGTTCAGCGACAGCCCGCTGCGGGGTGGTGCACTGGGCGCCACGGGCGCGGGTGAGGACGACGTCGTGGATGCCACCTTCGGGGAGGGCGCGCCGCGGCGTGGATCGCGGCGCGGCGGCGGACGCACCATCGCCGACCGGCTGAGCGAACAGGGCAACAAGCTGCTGCAGGATGCAGCACAGAAGGCCGGGGAATTCGGGCGCAGCGAGGTCGATACCGAACATCTGCTTCTGGCATTGACCTCGTCTGACGTCGTCAAGACGATCCTGGAACAGTTCAAGGTCGATGTGGACGATCTGCGGCGCCAGATCGAGAAGGAAGCGAAGCGTGGAGACGCCAAGACGGAAGGCGAAATCGGCGTAAGTCCTCGCCTGAAGGACGCGCTGAACCGGGCCTTCATCGCCTCGAACGAACTCGGCCATTCCTATGTCGGCCCCGAGCACCTGCTGATCGGCCTTGCCGAAGAGGGCGAAGGCCTCGCGGCGGCGATGCTGCGCAAGCTGGGGTTGACGCCGCAGGCGCTGCGTCAGCAGGTGACGAAGGTGGTCGGCAAGGGTGCCGAGGAAGGCCGCGTCGAGACTCCGTCGAACACCCCCGATATCGACCAGTTCAGCCGCGATCTCACCAAGGCCGCGCGCGAGGGCAAGCTCGATCCCGTCATCGGCCGCGCCCGCGAGATCGAGACGACGATCGAAGTGCTGGCCCGCCGGAAAAAGAACAACCCGGTGCTGATCGGCGAGCCCGGCGTGGGCAAGACCGCCATCGTCGAGGGACTTGCACAACGGATCGTCGCGGGCGAAGTGCCCGAGGCGCTGCGCGACAAGCGGCTGGTCGAGCTCAACATCAACTCGATGGTGGCCGGGTCGAAGTATCGCGGCGAGTTCGAGGAGCGCGTGCAAAAGATCCTCAAGGAGATCACCGAGGAGAAGGACAGCCTCATTCTCTTCATCGACGAGATCCACACCATCGTCGGCGCCGGCCAGGGCGGTGGCGAAGGAGGTCTCGACATCGCCAACACCTTCAAGCCGGCGCTGGCGCGGGGCGAGCTGAACCTGATCGGCGCGACGACGCTCAACGAGTACCAGAAATACATCGAGAAGGACGCGGCGCTCGAGCGACGGTTCCAGCCGGTTTATGTGGACGAGCCCACGGTCGCACAGACGATCATGATTCTGCGCGGGCTGCGCGACACGCTCGAAAGCCACCACAAGGTGACGATCACCGACGAGGCGATCATCGCCGCCGCGGAGCTTTCGGATCGCTATATCACCGGTCGCTTCATGCCCGACAAGGCGATCGACCTGATCGACCAGGCCGCGGCGCGGGTGAAGATCTCGGCCACTGCTCGGCCCGTGGACGTGCAGGAGCTCGAAGCCGAGGTCGCGCAGATCAAGCGCGAACAGGACTATGCCGCAGCCCGCAAGCAATTCGACCGTGCAGCGGAACTGAAGAAGGAACTCGAGCAGAAGCAGAAGGAGCTGGACGAGCTTCTGGAAATCTGGAAGCGCGACCAGGCTTCGGCGACCGCCGAGGTGCGCGCCGATCACGTCGCGCAGATCGTCTCCAAGATCACCGGCGTTCCGGTCACGGAGCTGACCACCGAGGAGAAGGACAAGCTCCTCAAGCTCGAGGAGAAGCTGCACGAGCGCGTCATCGGCCAGGAAGAGGCCATCCGCGCCGTGGCGGATGCGGTGCGCCTGGCGCGCGCAGGACTGCGCGAGGGACGCGGCCCGACCGCGACATTCCTCTTCCTCGGGCCGACCGGGGTTGGCAAGACGGAACTGGCCAAGACGCTCGCCGAAGTAATCTTTGGCGATCAGGACGCAATCATCCGCATCGACATGTCCGAGTATGGCGAGCGCCACTCGGTCGCCCGGCTGGTGGGCGCGCCTCCCGGCTACATCGGATACGACGAAGGCGGGCAACTGACCGAGAAGGTGCGCCGTCGGCCCTACTCGGTCGTGCTGCTCGACGAGATCGAGAAGGCGCACCCGGATGTCTACAACATTCTGTTGCAGGTGTTCGACGACGGCCGGCTGACCGACGGCAAGGGGCGCGTGGTGGACTTCACCAACACCATCATCATCGCCACGTCGAACCTCGGTTCGGACATCATCCAGCGCAACCTCAAGAAGCGCGGCACCAAGGAGTTCGACGAGGCAAAGCAGAAGTCCGAGCTGATGGAGGTGTTGCGCGGTCATTTCCGGCCAGAGTTCATCAACCGGATCGACGAGATCATCGTCTTTCATTCGCTGAATCAGTCGGAGATCCGCCAGATCGTCGAGTTGCAGCTCAACCGGGTGAAGCGGACCGCCCTGACCCAGGGTGTCGAACTCGAATTCGATGTGAGCGTCGTGGATCACTTCGGCGCGGTCGGCTTCCGTCCCGAATTCGGCGCCCGCGAGCTGCGCCGGCTGATCCGGTCGGAGTTGGAGACCGAGTTGGCCCGCGAGATGCTCTCGGGGCGGATCGAGGATGGTGACAAGGTCCGCGTCGCCTGGTCGGCGGACGAGCAGAAGGTCGTGTTCGAAAAGATCGCAAAGGACACCGCTGACGACAGCCCGGACGATCAGGCCAAGGCCGGGATCGACGAGTCCGGCAAAGTTGCCCAAGAAAAGGCGCACGCTCCGACGCCCGACGTCCCGGCCGAGGCCAAGGATGAGGTGCAGTCCAAGGACGACAAATCCGCCGGGTGACTTTGCGAAGGACTGGCCCGGCGCGACGACGGTCGCGCCGGCCCATTTCGTCGGAGGGTTGCAGGAAGGATCCGCGGCATGGAAGTCATCAGAGCATTTCGCAATCTTGACCGGCACGGCCAACAGCGCGCGCCTGAGGTCATCGAGGAAGAGGTGCGGCAACTTGAACCGCATCTTATACGCTTCCGCGAGAATCTCGTCCGGCTCGAAGTCGTCGCCTCGCAGACGAGGGGCAAGACGCGCATCAAAGTCGGCCTGCGCCTGCAACTGCCCTCAGGCGTGATCGCGGCGCAGGAAGAGGGGTTCGAGATCGAGCCGGTCCTGCGCAAGGCCTTTGCCGACCTGCGCCACCAGGTCGATCGGCATGTGGCGCGCCTCAAGCACGAGCCGGAGTACAAGCGTCCCGCCCGCCGGCGCCGGATCGGCGCCCCGCTGCCGCCCGCGCGGGATGCGGCGGAGGCGGAGCGGCGCCAACTCTTCTTCGACCTGATCGAGGATCATCTCGATACGGTCTACGACACCGTCAGGCGCGAGTTGACCTATCTCGAATGCAGCGGATCTGTGCCGGAGGGTTACCTCAGCGTTCGCGATCTTGTCGATGCGACGATCCTCAAGGGACTGGAAAGGTTCGAGCAGCGGCCCACCGAGTTTTCCATAGGCGACTGGCTGCTGAAACTGGCTTTCGAGACCATCGAGGCCGAGGCGCGCGCCGCGCGCCGCGCGGTGCCGGAGGACGCCGCCTCGATCGACGCGAAACCCGAGACTCCGGCCGAGGAACCCACCGAGTCGGACGAGGAGATGTTCGAGTTCTACCAGCCCGACGACGTGCTGCTGCTCGAGGAGCTCATCGCCGACGACGGCGGGGACGACCCCGAAACGGCGGTCGCGAAACGGCAGGACGGGCTGGCCCTTCACCGGGCGATCGCCGGTCTGCCGGCGCTATGGCGCAGGGTCCTGTTTCTTGTCGACCTGAACGACACCCCGCTTGAAACGGCCTCCTCGGTTCTCGGCATTCCCGAAGACGACGTGACCCGGATCGCCCAAGCGGCGCGCGATTATCTTCGCGATAAACTGCGCGACTCAGGTCAGTCTTCCGATACCGTTCATGCGCTGTTTGACAGTGCTCATCAGAGAGGGTCGCGAATTCCCCAGCCCCTGCGGGATCGCGCCCGGCTGGAACACGCTTTTCTGGGAGACAACCGAGGGGTAGCACCATGATGCGCGGTCACAATCGTCCACCCTTTCCGCCGAAGATACCCGGGACCGATATGAGGTCGTGGGACGTTCCGACGGCGATCATCTACCGGCCGGCTCGTTCCGCGATGACATCGGCGCCGCGGCCCAACGACTGGATACTGGAATTCGAACCGTCGCGCCCGCCCCAAATCGAGCCGCTGATGGGATATACCTCCAGCGACGATCCCTATCGTCCGCTCCGGCTGAAATTCCCTGACCGCGAAAGCGCGGTCGAATTCGCGGAGCGGCAGGACTGGCGCTATTTCGTGCGTGAGGACACAGCTCACCGGCATGCGCCTGACCGCTGGCGGGGAGAGGAGCGGCATCGCCTCTACAAGGGAGCCGACGCCCCGGACGCCTTTCGCATACCGTCCCGCCTGGATCGGGGTCGCACGGATCACCGCCTCCGGCGCGCGGTCGAGGAGAAAGGCACGGTGGACCTGTCGTCGCAAGAACAGGCCGAATTCGATCCGGTGCTCGAAGCCTCGCTCGAATCCTTCCCGGCCTCCGATCCGCCGGCCTGGACGGGCGTGACGATAGCCGGGAAAGAACAATGAACGGAATGGCCAGCGCGAGCGAGGATCTGCGGCTTGTTTCCCTATCTTGACAGCGTCGCGCGCCGCTACTCCCCCGTCATCGTATGGACGGTCATCGGCATGAACGTCGTCGCGTTTCTCTATCAGACCAGCCTGCCGCCGCGCGTGCTGGACTGGTTCCTGTTCGAGTTCGCGCTGGTGCCCTCGCGCTTCTTCGGACAGCTGAGCCTCGTCGCCCCGTCCGACTGGACCCCATTCCTGACCAATATCTTCCTGCACGGGGGCTGGCTGCACCTCATCTTGAACATGTGGACGCTCTGGATCTTCGGCCCCGCCGTCGAAGATCGGCTCGGACCGGGTAGATTCACGTTGTTCTATCTGTTCTGTGGTGTTGCGGCCGGACTGGCTCACGCGCTGGCGAACCCGGACTCGGTCGTTCCCGCGCTTGGCGCGTCGGGGGCGATCGCGGGCGTGATCGGTTGCTACGCACGCATGTTTCCGGCGGCTCGGCTGGTGGTGATCGTGCCGATTCTGTTCATTCCGCTGTTCTTCGAAGTGCGCGCGTTCATTTTCGCAATGATCTGGTTCTTCATGCAGGTCATTCCCGGCTTTCTGTCGCTCGGCGGCGATCAGGCCACGGGCGGGATCGCCTGGTGGGCGCATATCGGCGGGTTTCTCGCCGGTTGGATTGTCACGCCACTCCTGCGAAGGCGGGCAGCCACCTATCGCCATTATTATCGCGACGAGGGCATCTATGGCTTTCTGCCGGATGGCCGACGGGAAGGGGGACAAGGTCCATGGACATAATGCAGCTTTTCTGGCTGTTCTTCATCATTTCGGCGCTGCAGCCGGTTCTCCAGCGCCGCTATCTTGAGGCGATGCGCACACGCAAGATCGCCCAGATCGAGAAGAAACGCGCCAGTCGCGTCATCCTGCTGATCCATCGACAGGAGACGATGAACCTGCTGGGATTCCCTCTAATGCGTTACATCGACGTCAACGACTCGGAGGAAGTCCTGCGCGCTATCCAGATGACCGACGACGAAGTGCCGCTCGACATCGTGCTGCACACACCGGGTGGCCTTGTGCTGGCGGCAACACAGATTGCCCGCGC
Source organism: Paracoccus sp. J39 (assembly GCF_000518925.1). Lineage (NCBI taxonomy): Bacteria > Pseudomonadati > Pseudomonadota > Alphaproteobacteria > Rhodobacterales > Paracoccaceae > Paracoccus > Paracoccus sp. J39. The sequence goes on from NZ_JAEN01000015.1 coordinate 52,822, forward strand.
CATTCAGGGACACAAGGGCAAGGTCACAGTGTTCGTGCCACATTACGCGATGTCCGGTGGCACGCTGATCGCACTCGCTGCCGACGAGATCGTGATGTGCGAACACTCCGTGCTGGGACCCGTCGATCCGCAACTTGGCCAGTTGCCTGCTGCCTCGCTCATCAAGGTCGTCGAGGAGAAACCCATCGCCGAGATCGACGACCAGACCCTGATCATGGCCGATGTCGGCCGCAAGGCCATCGCGCAGATCGAGGCATTCGCGAAACGGCTTCTCTCGGACAAGATGGATGAGGCCCGGGCGGCGGATGTGGCGGCGAAACTGGCGACCGGCACCTGGACCCATGATTATCCGATCTCCGCCGATGAGGCACGCGAGCTGGGCCTGCCCGTCGGAACGGACATGCCCAAGGAAATACTGGAGCTGATGACGCTCTATCCGCAGCCGGTTCGACGCCAGGGCGGTGGCGTGGAATACCTGCCCGAGCCGCGGCAGCGACAGGCGCGCCGCGCCATGTCCACGCGCTGAATGCTTGCATCAGCCGGCCGTCAAGACCGGCCCGTCAACGAAAGGATACAGGATGCCCACGGTCGCTTGCCCGCAGTGCAACTCCACCAACAGAGTGCCGCAAGAGCGCCTGACCGATACTCCCAATTGCGGACGCTGCGGCGCGCCTCTCTTTCAAGGCAGGCCCGTCACGCTTACAGCGGCTAATTTTGACCGTCATGCGAATGCCGAACTGCCATTGCTGGTCGATTTCTGGGCCGAGTGGTGCGGGCCATGCAAGATGATGGCGCCCCAATTCGAGGCGGCGGCGCAGTCGCTCGAACCAAATTTCCGCCTTGCTAAGCTCGATACGGAAGCCGAACAGCAGATCGCCGGCCGCCACGGGATCCGCGGCATTCCCACCATGATCCTGTTCAGGAGCGGGAAGGAAATTGCGAGGACGAGCGGTGCGATGCCTACCGCGCAGATAGCGCTGTGGGCGCGCTCGCACGTCTAGAGTTTACAGGTATTGGCCTTCCCTGCGCCATGCCATCAGGAGAAGAACATGCATGGCGTGACCGGATTTGTCGAGAGTGCGGCCTTGTTGGTCTTTGCCGCGTTCGTGCTCGTGACGATATGTTCGCGGATCGGCGTGCCCAGCATTGTCGGTTACATTCTTGCCGGTACAGCCATTGGACCTGCCGGCCTCGGCCTGCTTGCCGAAAACGCTGCCCTGACCAGCATTGGCGAGATCGGAGTTGTGCTCCTGCTGTTCGCGCTTGGCCTGGAATTCTCGTTCGAGAAGCTCGTAAGGCTCAGGAAGCATGTCTTCGGTCTTGGAGCCGTGCAGGTTGCAGTCACGACGATAACGGTGTCTTTGATAACAATTCTGATCTTCGATCTCGCGCCCGTCCCCGCAATCCTCATCGGCGGGGCCGTTGCCATGTCATCCACGGCCATGTGCCTCAAGGTGCTCGCAAGCGCGAACGCTCTGGGATCCAGAAGCAGATGGCTGCCTACAAGCTGCTGATCATCGACGAGCTGGGCTTCGTGCCGCTCTCAAAGACCGGTGCGGAGTTGCTGTTCGAGCTGATCTCGCAACGCTATGAGCGCGGTGCCACCCTGATCACCAGAAATCTACCCTTCGACGAATGGACGGAAACGCTGGGATCCGAGCGACTGACCGGTGCTCTGCTCAACCGCATCACCCACCACGTCAACATTCTCGAGATGAACGGCGACAGCTACCGTCTCGCTCAAAGCCGCGCCCGAAAGGCCGGCAGAAACCCTCCTCGAAAATCGCCGCCCGCGCCTGCGACCCCCGCTCGGGCCACGTCCTCCCGGCGGTCGCAGGCGCGGGCAAGCTGTGGCCGACTCTTGCTCCGCCCAGTGGCCGGCCTTTACTCCGCCGTTGACAAATACCTATCAATCGGAAAATTCTCCGTCCCATCTCGGGATGCTCCATCAATTTCCTCATCTTGCCGAGACCCCCGGTCTTGAGCGGGAACATAGAGATCGAATTGGCCGCGTGGGCGCTGCGGGTTCGGGCTCCCGTCCATGCGAGTAAATACATGGGTGTGCGATGAAGCTGATGGTGGCAAAGCGGCTCGTTCTTTTCGCTCTGATCTGGCTCGTGCTGACCCGCGCCGACGTTTCGGGCTTCGCCTTCGGTATCGTGGTTGCGGCAGGCTCGACATGGGTTAGCCTCATCCTGCTACCGCCCGGCTCGCATCGCGTGAGTATCGCGGGGATGATCCGGCTCGCTCCCGGATTTTTGCGCAGCTCGCTTCTTGGCGGGATCGACGTCGCCCGCCGCGCGCTTCACCCGCGTATGCCACTCGACGCAGGCTGGATCGCCTATCGCACGAAGCTGCCTAGGGGCCTGCCTAGGGTCTCGTTCGGCAGCGAGACGAGTCTTCTACCAGGCTCGCTGGTGGCTGGCGGACGCGGCGACGTGCTCTACGTCCACTGCCTCGACAGGGGCCAGGACGTGGAAAGGAGCCTGCGCGACGAAGAGGAAAGGATCGCCTCCACGCTTACCGAGGGGGACAGACGAGAGGAGCGGGGGCCATGACCAGTTTTCTCTACCTTGCCGGCCTCATTCTTCTGCTGACCGTGGCGGCGAGCCTTATACGCATCCATATCGGCCCGACGCGCGCCGAGCGCATGATGAGCGCGCAATTGATCGGCACGAGCGGCGTCGGCACGGTGCTGCTTTTAGCCGGCGCCGAAGGAAACGGCGCGATGATCGACGTGGCGCTGGTGCTGGCACTGCTGGCTGCCTTCGCGGCAGTCGCCTTCGTCAAGGCATCGAGCCCGGACGGGGCCGGTGATCCGGAGGAGGACGACAGATGAACCTCGCAGAGGCCTTCACGATTCTGTTCGTCGTCGCCGGCATCTTCTTCTTCGTGGCCGGCACTGTCGGCCTGCTGCGTTTTCCCGACACGCACACGCGGCTTCACGCGCTGACCAAGGCCGACAATCTCGGCCTCGGGCTGATCGCCTTCGGTCTCGCCTTCCGGATGCCCGATGTCTGGGGCGTCGCCAAGCTCGGCCTCGTCTGGCTGCTCGCCGTCTTAGCGGCCGCGACCGTCGCGCAACTGGTTGCCCGCGCCGCGCTCGACCGCCTGCCAGACCTTGACGAGAAGGGAGGCGCCCAGTGACTGCTGCCTTTGTCTTAGACGCCATGCTGGGCCTCCTGTTAGTAGGAACTGCCGTCTCGGCGGTGGCCGGGCGCGATCTCTTCGCCTCGATTGCCTTCTTCGTCACTTACGGCATTCTGATCGGGCTCGCCTGGCTGCGGCTCGGGGCCGTCGACGTGGCGCTGGCGGAGGTCGCGATCGGAGCCGGCCTTACCGGCATGCTGCTGATCGGAGCGTGGTCGATGCTCCAGCGGCGCTGCGGCGACGGCGGCAATGATCCCGCCATGCCGGTGTTGCCGAAGCTCGCCGCCGCCGCTGTGTCCGTAACGGTGACGGGAATGCTCGCGCTGGCCGTGCTCGCGCTCCCGGTAGGGGCGCCGGGCCTCGTTCCTCTCGTCACTGAGAACATCTCTGAATCCGGCGTCGGAAATCCCGTTACGGCGGTGCTCCTCAACTTCCGCGCGTATGACACACTGATGGAAAGCATCGTGCTGCTGATCGCGCTGGTCGCGGTCTGGGCGCTCACGCCGAAGGAGCTTTGGGGCGGCGTGCCAGGCCTGCGCCAGCATGCGCGCCCGGACGGCGTGCTCGCGACCTTCGGCCGCTTGCTGCCGCCACTCGGCCTCGTGGTCGCCGTCTATGTAGTCTGGGCGGGCAGCGAAATGCCCGGCGGCGCGTTCCAGGCCGGCACCATCCTCGCCGCCGTCTGGCTGCTGGTCGTCATGGCCGGCATTGCCGAAGAGCCGCGCATGTCGAGTCGGCTCCTGCGCCTCGCCCTCGTCGTCGGGCCGGCCGTGTTCCTCGGCGTCGGCCTCGTCGGCGCGGCTTTCGGCAGCTTCCTGGGCCTGCCCGTCGATTTCGCCAAGGCGCTGATCCTGGCAATCGAGTTCGCGCTGACCTTTTCCATTGCCGTCACGCTCGCCCTTCTCGTCGCCGGCACGCCGAGGGAGGGAACGTGAGATGATGCTGTCGACCGCTACCCTCTACGCCCTTTGCGGCGCCGCGATGATTGGCATCGGCGTCTACGGCTTCATCGTGCGTGCCCATCTCCTGCGGCGGGTGCTGGCCTTCAACGTCATCGGCAGCGGCGTCTTCCTCTTTCTCGGCGCGCTCGGCTACCGCGCTCCGCAAGCCGGGGCTGATCCCGTGCCCCACGCTCTCATCATCACGGGGATCGTTGTGGCTCTGTCGCTGACCGCGCTCGCGGTAGCGCTGGTGCTGAAGCACGCGGAGGAGGCCGGCCGCGCTGTGCTGCCGGAAGAGGACCGGGAGGAGACGTGATGGGTGCTCTCCTTACGCTGCCGCTTCTGGAACTCACCGTCGGCCTGCCGCTGGCCGCGACCCTGCTTGCCATTGTGTCGGGCAGGTTCTCGTCCGGTCTCGTCCTCGGGATTGGTCCAGCAATGCTTGCGCTCGCGGTGCTGCTTTGCCTTGCGGTTGGCAGTCACGGACCGCTGGAGGTGGCTGTCGGCGGCTGGGCCGTGCCGCTCGGCATCGCGCTCGGCGCGGACGGGCTTTCGGCCGTCTTCGTGATGACTGGCGCGATCATCATGCCCGCCGCAGCGCTCTTTGCGCGCCGCGCCTTCGGCTCCGATCCAGCCGAGACGACGCAGAGCTTCACCTTCTGGCCGCTGTTTTTCGCCATGTGGGCAGCGCTCAACGCGATCTTCGTCGGGCGCGACCTGTTCAACTTCTATGTCGCTTTGGAGCTTTTGACCCTCACCGCAGTGGCTATGGTCGCCTATGGCGGCACCGCGGCCGCACTGCGCTACTTGATCTTCGCCCTGATGGGCTCGCTCGCCTATATGACTGGCGTCGCTCTGCTCTACGCCTCGGCCGCCACGCTTGACATCGGCCTGCTTTACGAAGCCATCGAGCCCGACCGCGCCGTCGTCCTCGCCGGCGGGCTGATGACGGCCGGGCTTCTGGCGAAGACTGCGCTGTTCCCGCTTCATGCCTGGCTGCCGCCCGCGCACGGCAATGCGCCAGCGCCGGCGAGCGCGCTGCTCTCGGCGCTGGTGGTGAAGGCGTCGTTCTTCATCATCGTGCGCATCTGGTTCCACGTGATGCCGGACGCGCAAAGCCCGTGGCTCGTGCAGACGCTGGGCCTCCTAGGCGCATGTGCGGTCATCTATGGCTCGCTGCTCGCCATCCGCCAGGGCCGGCTCAAGCTCGTGATCGCCTATTCGACCGTGGCTCAGATCGGCTATCTGTTCTTCATCTTTCCGCTCGCGGACGGCTCGGCCTTCGCGCTGCCCTGGGCGGCCGGCGCGTGGACCGGCGGCATCTTCCATGCGCTCTCGCACGCTTTCGCCAAGGCCGCCCTGTTCCTCGCGGCCGGCCTGATCATCGAGGCGCTCGGGCATGACCGGATCGCCGACATGAAGGGCATCGCCCGCGCCCTGCCGATGACGATGGCCGCCTTCGGTCTCGCGGCGCTCTCGATCATGGGCCTGCCGCCGTCCGGCGGCTTTATGGCCAAGTATCTGATGCTGACCTCCGCGCTCGCCGGCGGCCAGATCTTCTACGCGCTGGTGATGATCGCCGGCGGACTCCTGGCGGCGGTCTACCTGTTCCGGCCGCTCAATGCGGCCTTTGCGGGCAGTCATGCGCCCGAAATCGCGCCTGTCTCCAAGGCGCGGCAGACGATCCCGCTGGCGCTGGCGCTGATCGCGACGATCATCGGCCTGGCATCGAGTATTCCCTATCAGTTCCTTCAGATCGGCCTGCCCGAAGTGTTGGAAGGAGGGACGGAATGACACAGGCACTTCCCATCGCCCTGATGGCCTGCGCCTTCGCGCCGTCCTTCATCTGCTTCTTCCTCGCGGAGGAGCGCACGCGGCTGCGCAACTCAATCAACATCGCCAGCGCGCTCCTGAAGCTGGTGCTGATCGCCTTCCTGCTCGAGGGCGTGGCGCGCGGCATGGTCTACGAGACGCGGCTGCAATTCGTTCCCGGCCTCTATCTGCTGTTGCGGGTCGACGCGCTGGCGCTGCTGTTCGTGACGCTGTCCGCCTTCCTGTGGCTCGTCACCACCGTCTATGCGATCGCCTATTTCGGTGGGAAGCCGAACCTGTCGCGCTTCTTTGCCTTCTTCAACCTGTGCGTGACGGCGACCACCGGGATCGCGCTGTCCGGCTCGCTCATCACCTTCTTCCTGTTCTACGAGCTGCTCACCCTCGCGACCTGGCCTCTGGTCGTCCACAAGGGGGACGAGAAATCCATGGCCGCCGGGCGTTCCTATCTCGCCTACACCATGGCCGGAAGTGCTGCGCTGCTGTTCGGCATCGTGTGGCTGGAAGGCATGACCGGCCCGGTCGAGTTCGCGCGTCCCGGTGCGCTCGCGAACATCGACGACTGGACCTTGCGCGTGATCTTCTTGCTGTGCGTCGGCGGGCTGGGAGTGAAGGCGGCGCTAGTGCCGTTCCACGGATGGCTCCCGCAGGCGATGGCCGCGCCGGCGCCGGTGAGCGCGCTGCTCCACGCCGTGGCTGTCGTGAAGGCCGGCGCGTTCGGCATCGTACGCTTCATCTACGACGTCTACGGCATCGAACGCGTGGCCGAGCTTTCGCTGGGGCTGACGCTGGCGGCGCTCGCCTCGCTGACCATTGTTTACGGCTCGGTCCGCGCACTCCAGCAGACGGACATCAAGCGCCGGCTCGCCTTCTCTACCGTCAGCCAGGTCGCTTACATCATCCTCGGCGCGAGCCTGGCCAGTCCTTTCGCCACTATCGGCGGGCTTGTCCACCTCGTCCATCAGGGCCTGATGAAGATCACGCTGTTCTTTACGGCAGGTGCGCTCGCTGAGCGGCTCGGCATCACCTCCATTGACCAACTCGACGGTGCAGGACGGCGCATGCCGGTGACGATGCTCGCCTTTACCGTCGGCGCGCTCGGCATGATCGGCGTGCCGCCGGTCGCCGGCTTCGTATCCAAATGGTATCTCGGCATCGGCGGCCTACAAGCGGGCCAGCCCTGGGTGATCCCCGTGCTGGCCACCTCCAGCCTGCTCAACGCCGCCTATTTCCTGCCGCTGGTCTATCGCGCGTGGTTCCGTCCTCCTGCCGGCAACCCGCCAAGCCAAGGCATCATCGAAGCATCGGCAGCGCTCATCCTGCCCGGTGCAGTGACGGCGCTCGCGTCGCTTGGCGCGGGTTTGCTCGCCGCCTTCGCGCTTAGCCCGCTTGGCTGGTCGACGCTGATCGTGGAAAGGGTCTATCTGCCATGATTCTTTCGTATGGTGCGCTCTGGCTAATTCCTGTCCTCTCCTTGCCGCTGACGCTGGCGGTGGCCGCCCACCTGCCGGCTATGCGGCCGTATAGCCTGTCGCTATTGCCGCTGGCGCCGCTGCCGGCCCTCGCTACGGCGCTGTTCGCGCCCGAGGGGAGCGCATTCGAAGCCCCCGACCTGCTGCTCGGCGCGCAGCTTGCGCTCGAAGGCAATGCCCGGCTGTTCCTCGGCTTCGCGGCATTCCTGTGGAGCGCCGCCGGCATCTTCGCGCGCACTTACATGCGCGGCGACGAGCGGGCCGGCGGCTTCGCAGCACTGTGGTGCCTTACGCTTGCTGGCAATCTCGGCGTGTTCCTCGCAGCCGACGTCGCAACCTTCTATGTGAGCTTCGCCTGCGTTTCGCTCGCCGCCTATCCGCTAGTCGTCCATACGCGCTCAGCAAAGGCGATGCGTGCGGGCCTCGTCTACATTGTGCTGGCGCTGGCCGGCGAGACCGCTCTGCTACTCGGCTTCATGCTGGCCGCGTCCAGCGCGGAGACGCTGCTGATCGCGGACATGCGCGAATCGATGGTCGACTCGCCGTGGCAGGGGGCGGTCCTTACGCTTCTTGTCGCCGGCTTCGGCATCAAGGCGGGCCTTGTGCCGCTACATGTTTGGCTGCCTCTCGCTCATCCTGCGGCCCCGACACCTGCGTCGGCCGTTCTGTCGGGCGCGATCGTCAAGGCCGGGATATTCGGGCTTATCCAGTTCCTGCCGTTCGGGGTCGACCTACGCTTCTGGCACGAGGCGCTGTTGTGGGCCGGACTCGCCACCGCCTTCTACGGCGTAGCGATCGGGCTGACGCAACAGAACCCAAAGACCGTGCTCGCCTATTCGACCGTCAGCCAGATGGGTCTCGTGGTTGCCGTGCTGGCGACGGCACTCCAACAGGGCTCGCCAGAAATCGCGCTCGCCTCGGCGAGCTTCTACGCCCTTCATCACGGTCTCGCCAAGGGCGCGCTGTTCATGGGCGTCGGCGTCGTGGGCGCGAGCGGGAAGCGGTCGCTCGTGCCGGTGCTGGCGACGCTCACCCTACCCGCGCTGTCGCTCGCCGGTCTGCCGCTCACCGGCGGGGCGCTGGCCAAGCTCGGCGCAAAGCCACCTCTCGGCGGCGGCGCGGCGGAACTCCTGTTCACGCTCTCTGCCGTCGGCACCGCAATGCTGATGCTTCGCTTCATGCTCAAGGTCGCCGCGACCGGCAGCCACGAGCCTGACGCGCGACCGGCAGCCGGCCTGCTCGTTCCATGGCTGGCGACCGTGGCGGCGGGCCTGATCGTGCCATGGTTGCTGTTCACAGGCGTCACCGGCCTGCCGGTCGCCTATCCGCTCGCGCCGGACAGCCTTCTGTCCGCCTTCTGGCCGGCGGCGGCGGCCGGTGTCGTTGGCGCCTTGGTGGCGGTCGCACGGCTGGGTGCTCCAGGTATTCCCGAAGGCGACCTGCTCATTCCGACCACTGACACCGGTGCACGCCTTCTGTCGATGATTCCGGCACGGCCGCATTGGATCGCCGCGCTCAGGCTTCCCGAAAAGCGTCTCATGCTCGACCGCGTGGCGGGTGAATGGGCGTCGCGGGCGGAGCGCCTGTTGTCGCGATGGTCGATAAGCGGAGCACTTCTCCTGATGCTGGTGATCCTGGCCACGCTATGAAGCAGTGGCGAGGCGAAACGCGAGACGCGGACATCGGCAGACATACAGTCGCGAACGCCGCGCAGGTCTTGAATCGGCGAGAAGCCATACTAAATCGAAATCGCCGGCCGCCCCGCATGGGGGCAGGCACAAGTCCGGGAGGCGTGCCGCCAAGACATCCCCGGTACTGCTTGTATCCATGTTTGTTGGATGTCACTGAGAACTGACCCAGCCACGATAGAAAATGTCACTGAGAATTGACCCATGTGGAACCCTCCCCCTGACGGGATTTGTCGGCGCTCACGGCTTACGCTGGGGCCATTTTTGCCCTCAAGATCGCTGGTGGCCTATATCTGCTCTATCTGGCGTGGAAATCCGCGCGTTCGGCGTTGGCGGGTAAGGCTGGTCAGACGGCTTTAATCCCGCTGGCGGGGAAGCGGGCACTCTATCGCAAGGGCATGGTGCTTCATCTATCCAATCCGAAGGCTGTGCTGGGATGGATCGCGATCATGTCCATAGGGCTGCGTCCTGATGCGCCGTCCTACACGATCCCGATCATGATGACGGGTTGTGCTGTGTTGGCGATGATCGTCAATGTTGGCTATGCCCTGATCTTCTCGACCCCCATCATGGGACGCGCCTACCAAAGAGCGCGCCGCTGGATAGAGGGGATGCTAGCAGCAATCTTCGGGTATGCGGGCATCCGCCTGCTACTCTCAAGGCCGTAGATTCGCCGCCATACGGAATGTCTGCAACGTCCCGCAAAGCGGACGCCTGCCGTCAGGCACCACAATGCCGTGCCCCGTAAGTCAAAAGTTGCTGGCATCGGACATGGCGGCAAGCACCAGCCAGCCAGCCGGGGCGGCGGCCAGCCGCACCTGCTCGCCCGGTTGCGGCAGGCCGGCGCCGGGCTCGTTGAAGCGGTCCAGCACCACCTCGCGACCCGCCACCCGCGCCCGCAGCCGTTGGACGGACCCGAGGAATTCGACGCCGGCGATCTCGGCCGGGATGCCCTCGGGCGCGATGCGCAGGCTTTCCGGCCGCGCCGCGAGCGTGATGCGCCCGGTGGGCAGCGGGCGGTCCAGCGCGATCTCGGCCCCCTCGACGCGGACAAGGCCGCGGGCGGCGTCCAGCACCTCGGCCTCGAACCGGTTCAGCGTGCCGACGAATCCGGCGACGAAATCGGTGGCGGGCTGGTTGTAGATCTGCGCGGGCGTGCCGGTCTGGTCGGCGACGCCCTTGTGCATGACCACGATGCGGTCGGAAATCGACAGCGCCTCCTCCTGGTCATGGGTGACGAAGATGGTGGTGATGGCCAGCTGCTGCTGGATCTCGCGGATCTGGTTGCGCAGAGAGACGCGGATCTTGGCGTCCAGCGCCGACAGCGGCTCGTCCAGCAGCAGCACGCGCGGCCGCGGCGCCAGCGCCCGGGCCAGCGCCACCCGCTGCTGCTGGCCGCCCGACAGCTGCCAGGGATAGCGCCCGCCCAGGTCCGGCAGGCCGATCAGCGCCAGCATCTCGGCCACGCGGCCGGCACGCTCGGCCCGCGCGATGCCGGCGACCTTCAGGCCGAAGCCGACATTCTCGGCCACGGTCAGGTTCGGGAACAGCGCATAGGACTGGAACACCATGCCGATGCGGCGCTGATTCGGCCGCGACCGGGTCACGTCCTGGCCGTCGATGGTGATGCGACCCGCCGTCGGCGTCTCGAACCCCGCGACCATGCGCAGCACCGTGGTCTTGCCACAGCCGGACGGCCCCAGGAAGGACACGAACTCGCCCTTTTCCACCGACAGGTCGAAGTCGTGGACGACGCGGGTCGGGCCGAAGGATTTCTGCAGGTGGTCGAGGGTCAGGAAGCTCATGTCGGTTGAATCCGTGTGCCGAACAGGCGGGAGATCAGCTGCATCACCCCCATGCAGCCCCAGGTGACGGCGAAGGCGATCACCGCCAGCGCCGCCGGCTCATAGGCACGGTTGGCGCCCAGCAGCTGCATGTAGGGCCCGAAGGCCGGGCGGTTCAGCAGCGCCGCCATGGTGAATTCGCCGATGACGATGGCGAAGGACAGGAAGGCGCCCGACATCACCGCGCCCAGCACGTTGGGCAGGATCAGCCGGCCGATGATCCGCACCCAGCCGGCGCCCAGCGATTGCGCGGCCTCGGTCAGGCTGCGCACGTCCAGCGTGGAAAGCCCGGTATCCACCGCGCGATACATATAGGGCAGCGCCAGCGTGGCATAGCCGCACAAGAGCAGCAGGTTGGTGCCGGATGCGGTGCCGGTCAGCGGCAGGATCGAGCTGGTATTGTAAAGCCGGATATAGCCGAAGACCACGACGATGGCGGGAATGACCAGCGGCAGCAGGGTGATGAACTCGATCACCGGGCGCAGCCGCGGCAGGCGCAGCCGCACCCAATAGGCGGTCGGCACCACGATCAGCACCCCCAGCACGATGGTCAGCAGCGCCATGACCACCGAATAGCTGAAGGTCTGCCGGAAGGCCGCGTCCGACAGCACCGAGCGATAGGCGTCCAGCGAATATTCCCCGCGCCGCATCCGCAGCGAGAACTCGATGGTGCCGATCAGCGGCAGCAGGAAATACAGCCCGCCGACGATCAGCGCCGCCCAGGACCAGACCCGTTTCATCGCATCCACCTTTCAGCGCGGGTGCGCATGACGACATAGGCGAGGTTCGCCAGGCCGGTGACAACGATCATGCCGAAGGCCATGGCATAGCCCAGATGCGGGTCCTGCAGCACGTCGCCGCGGATCTGCGCGAACAGCATGATCGGCACGATGGACAACGACGAGCCGGTCAGCGCATAGGCCGTCGCCACCGCCCCGAAACTGTTGGCAAACAGCAGCGCGAAGGTGCCCAAAAGCGACGGGAACAGGATCGGCAGCGCCACCATGCGCCAGTATTGCCCCGTGCTGGCGCCCAGCACCTCTGCCGCCTCGCGCCATTCGCGCTTCAACCCCTCCAGCGCCGGGGTGATGATCAGGATCATCAGCGGGATCTGGAAGAACAGATAGGTCAGCGTCAGACCCCAGAACGACAGCAGGTTGAAGCCCATGGCATAGATGTTGATGCCGAACCATTGCCGCAGCAGCATCGTGACCAGCCCCACCCGCCCCAGCGTGGCGATGAAGGCGAAGGCCAGCGGCACCCCGGCGAAGTTCGAGGCGACGCCGGAAAAGGTCATCAGCGGCCCCTTGATCCAGCGCGGCACGCCGCCCATGACCACCGCCGCCGCCATGGCAAAGCCGATCAGGCAGCCCAAAAGCGCCGAGGCCAGCGAGATCTTGATCGAGATGGCAAAGCTCGACACGATCCGCGGCGAGGCCAGCCCAGCCAGATTGGCCAGCGTGAACTCTCCCTGCGGGTTCTGGAAGGCGCCGATGACGATGTTCATCGTCGGCAGCACCAGAAACAGCAGGGCAAAGGCGAAAAAGGGCACGACGCCCAGCCAGTTCCAGCCGATCTGTCTCATTCCGCCTCGCCCGTTCCGGGGGGCCCCGCCAGCCGGGCGGGGCCGCCGCGCCTTATTCCTGAACCGCCGCGCCGACGACGCTGTCCCAGCCCTCGGTCACGACCTTCTTGTTGGCCTCCTGCTGCTCCAGCGTCGGGAAGATCGCCTTTTCATAGGCCGAGGCCTCGGGCAGCGCGTCCAGCAGCTCCTGCGGGACCTTGCCGTTCTGGACGAGGTCGTTGAAGCGGATCGGGTGGCAATAGCCTTTCAGCCAGCCCAGCTGGCCCTCGTCCGAGTAAAGATATTCCATCCACAGCTTGGCCGCGTTCGGATGCGGCGCATAGGCCGAGATCGCCTGCACATAGACGCCCGCGACCACGCCGTCCTCGGGGATGATCACCTCGACCGGCGGATTGCCGTTCAGGCTGTCGCGCCAGCTGAGCAGGTTGTAGTCCCAGGCGGTGACGATCGGCGTCGCGCCCTGGGCGATGGTCGCCGACTTGCCGATAACCGGGACGAAATTGCCGGCCTTGTGCACCTCGGCCATCAGCTCCATGCCCTTCTGGCCGGATGCCTCGCCCGGCTCGCCGCCATTGGCGATGCCTGCCGCCATGACCGAGATGATCGCCTGGGCCGAGGCGCGCGGATCGCCGGCCAGCGCGAAGGCATTGGCATATTCCGGCTTGGTCAGGTCCTTCCAGCTTTTCGGCGCCTCGTCGATCAGGTCGGTGTTCACGCCAAAGGCCATCACGCCGTAATAATCGCCATACCAATAGCCCTCGGCATCCTTGGCGTCGTCGGGGATCGTGTCCCAGGTGGCGACCTTGTAGGGCTGGATCAGCCCTTCGGCCTTGGCCTGCGGACCGAAGGACAGGCCCACGTCGATCACATCGGGCGCCTGCGGGCCCTTGTTGTCCCTGTTGGCGCGGATCGCCTCCAGCTCGTCGGCCGAGCCGGCATCGGGGTTCAGCTCGTTGACCCTGATTTCCGGGTATTTGGCCTTGAAGCCGGCGATCACCTCGCCATAGCCGCACCAGTCATGCGGCAGCGCGATGGTGGTCAGCATGCCCTCGGCCTTGGCCGCCTCCTCGAGCGCCGCCAGGTCCTGCGCCGAGGCGGCCCCCGCGGTCGCCAGCAGCGTCACGGCGGCCAGCCCCGCCGCGGTCGATTGAATGGTCATTGGTCAACTCCGTTCCAGAACGCGCCCCATAGGCGGCTGGCTGCCACCTAGCGGCCCCCCGTGACAGTCTTGCGACACAAGACCCCTGTTGGCAAAGGTTTTTTCCCGCGCTGACCTGGGGGAAGCCTGCGGTCCCGGCGCGGGCTCAGGGCACCAGCACCAGCCCGACCTTCATGGACTTGCCGCCGATGCGGTAATCGGCCTCGACCCGGTGGCCCGGCAGCGCCGGATGCAGCTTGCCCAGCGAGCCCAGCGAGATGACCGAGCCCGGCTTCAACTCGTAGCGGCCCTGCTCGACCAGCCACAGCACCACGTCCAGCGGATGCCCCAGCAGCATCTCGCCCGAGCCGGTGCCGACGCTCTTGCCGTCCATCTTCAGGTTCACCGTCAGCGCCTCCAGATCGGCGACCGGATCGCGCAGGTCAGAGATCGGGATGCCCCGTCCCAGCACGCCGCGCCAGGGCATCACGCCATAGGCGACCATCAGCGGCCCGGTCGGCACCACGTCCTTTTGCAGCGCCAGGTCGGGCAGTTCGATAAAGGGGCGCACGTCCTTCAGCGCCGCCGCCACCTCTTCGCGGGTCCGGGCCTGCATGATCGCGGAACTGCCCACCGTCACCACCAGATCGGCCTCGAAAAACGGCTCGCGGCTGCCCTTGAGGCTGAGCCGGCTGCCGTCCGGCACCAGCATCGGCGCAAACAGCGCGCCGGCCACCGGCTCGGTCACGCCGAACCGTTCCTGCGCCGGTTTCGAGGTGAAGCCGACCTTCACCCCCACCGGCGCGCCCAGCTCGGCCTCCAGCACGCTGCGGAAACTGGCATAGGCGCAGGCCCCGTCCTCGACCGTGCGCACCAGCGGGTCGGGCAGGCGCTGGCCGGCGATCCAGCCGCGCGCGGCATTCTGCATCAATGAGACGTCCGGGCAGGCCGCCACGGCCACGCCCGCGAACGGCAGCAGGATTGCCCCCAGAATCAACGATTTCATCGCCCGGCCTCACGAATGCATTCCCGGCCGACGATGCCGCAACACGGGACCGCTGTCACCGGGATTCTTGCGCCCCTGCGGCAACTTGGCCGCATGCTGTTTGCATCGGCCCGCGCATCCCCTAGAAGAACGGGACCGCAGGCGACAAGGCTGGACATGAGCGATCAACCCACCCCGATGATGGCGCAGTATCTCGCGATCCGCGAGGCCAATCCCGGCGCGCTGCTGTTCTATCGCATGGGCGATTTCTACGAGATGTTCTTCGAGGACGCGGTCGCCGCAGCCGCCGCGCTGGACATCGCGCTGACCAAGCGCGGCACGCATCTGGGCGAACCGATCCCGATGTGCGGCGTGCCGGTCCATGCGGCTGAAAGCTATCTGCTGACGCTGATCCGCAAGGGGTTCCGCGTCGCCATCGCCGAGCAGATGGAGGACCCGGCCGAGGCCAGGAAGCGCGGCTCGAAATCGGTCGTGGCCCGCGACGTGGTGCGGCTGGTGACGCCCGGCACGCTGACCGAGGAATCGCTCTTGGAGGCGCGGCGGCACAATTTCCTGGCCAGCTTCGCCACGGTGCGCGAGGATTCGGCGCTGGCCTGGGTCGACATCTCGACCGGCGCCTTCCGCGTCATGCCCTGCCCGCCGGCACGGCTGGCCCCCGAACTCGCCCGCCACGCCCCGCGCGAATTGCTGGCCGCCGAGGGCGCGCAGCTGGACGAGATCGCCGCCGAGGCCGGCGCGGCCCTGACCGAACTGCCCGCCGGCAGCTTCGACAGCAGCGCCGCCACGCGCCGGCTTTGCGCGCTGTTCTCGGTCGAGACGCTGGACGGTTTCGGCCAGTTTTCCCGCGCCGAACTCGCCGCCATGGGCGCCATCGCCGATTACCTGGAGCTGACGCAGAAGGGCCGGATGCCGCTGATCCGCCCGCCGGTGCGCGAGGCGCTTGGCGGCGCCATGCAGATCGACGCCGCCACCCGCCGCAACCTGGAATTGACGCAGGCGCTGTCGGGCGGGCGCGAGGGCTCGCTGCTCTCCGCCATCGACCGCACGGTGACGGCGGGCGGCGCGCGCCTGCTGGAGCGCCGCATCAGCGCCCCCTCGCGCGACCTGGCCGAGATCCATGCCCGGCAGGCCGCCGTCGCGCATCTGGTGGACGACCCGCGCCTGACCGCCGACCTGCGCGAGGCGCTGGCGCGCGCGCCCGACATGGACCGGGCGCTGTCGCGGCTGGCGCTGGAGCGGGGCGGGCCGCGCGACCTGGCCGCGATCCGCGCCGGGCTGACGCAGGGCGCGGCCATCGCCGCCATGCTGGGCGATGACGAGATCGCCGTGCTGGCCGAGGCGGCGCGCGACCTGACCGGGCATGATGCGCTGATCGACCTCTTGGACGAGGCGCTGGTGGCCGAGCCGCCCTTGCTGGCCCGCGACGGCGGCTTCGTCGCGCCCGGCTATGACGAGGACCTGGACGAAACCCGCCGGTTGCGCGACGAGGGCCGCGGCGTCATCGCCCGGATGCAGGCCGATTACATCGCCGAGACCGGAGTGCAGAGCCTGAAGATCAAGCATAACAATGTCTTGGGCTACTTTATCGAGACCACCTCGACCCATGCCGAGAAGATGCTGGCCCTGCCGCTGAACGAGCGTTTCATCCACCGCCAGACCACCGCGAACCAGATCCGCTTCACCACCGTGGAACTGTCGGAACTGGAAACCCGCATCCTCAACGCCCGCGACCGGGCGCTGGAGATCGAGCGCGAGATCTTTGCCCGCCTGACCCGCGCGGTGCTGGACCGCGCCGGCCCCATCGGCCAGGCGGCCCGCGCGCTGGCGGAAATCGACCTCACCGCGGCCTTCGCCGACCTCGCCTCGGGCGAGGGCTGGGTGCGCCCCGAGGTCGATGCCAGCCGCGCCTTCGTGATCGAGGGCGGCCGGCATCCGGTGGTGGAACGCGCGCTCAAGCGCAAGGGCGAGGCTTTCGTCGCCAACGACTGCGCCCTGACCGAGGGCGAGACCCCCGCGATCTGGCTGCTGACCGGCCCGAACATGGCGGGCAAATCGACCTTTCTGCGCCAGAACGCGCTGATCGCCGTGCTGGCCCAGGCCGGGGGTTTCGTCCCCGCCCGCCGCGCTCATGTCGGCATTGTCAGCCAGCTTTTCAGCCGCGTCGGCGCGGCGGACGACCTGGCGCGCGGCCGGTCCACCTTCATGGTCGAGATGGTCGAGACGGCGGCGATCCTGAACCAGGCCGACGACCACGCGCTGGTGATCCTGGACGAGATCGGCCGCGGCACCGCGACTTGGGACGGGCTTTCCATCGCCTGGGCGGTGATGGAGCATCTGCACGGCAAGAACCGCTGCCGGGCGCTGTTCGCCACCCATTACCACGAGATGACCAGCCTGTCGGCCCGCCTGCCCGGCGTCGAGAACGCCACCGTCGCCGTGCGCGAATGGGAGGGCGAGGTGATCTTCCTGCACGAGGTTCGCAAAGGCGCCGCCGACCGTTCCTATGGCGTGCAGGTGGCGCGGCTGGCGGGGCTGCCGCCCTCGGTGGTGGATCGCGCCCGCGACATCCTGCACCAGCTGGAAAGCGGCGAGCGACAGGGCACCGGCAAACCCGCCGCGATGCTGGACGACCTGCCGCTGTTCCGCGCCGCCCCGGCGCCCGCACCGGCGACCATGGCGAAACCCTCGGCGGTCGAGGAGCGGCTGCGCGGCCTGAACCCCGACACGATCAGCGCCCGCGAGGCGCTGGACCTGGTCTACGAGCTGCGCGGCCTGCTGGAGTCAGACGGCTGAAGCCTGGGCCGGCAGGCCAGCCAGCGCATCATCCACCAGCGCCAGGATGCGCCGCGTCGCCCGCTTGCCGATGTGGATGCCCATATGCCCTTCGGACATCGGCGGCACCTCGCCGGCGCGGGACACGCCGGCGATATCGGCAAAGACCGTGTCGTAGCGGCAACGCGAAACATGGGCGCAAGGCAGGAAATCGCCCCATCTGTGCATCTGGGTCTGGCGGGTGCCGATCTCGATGACTAGGGCGCCGGGCTTGGCATAGGTCATATTGGCCAGGCCCGCGCCATGCGGCGCCACCAGGATATCGGCGGCCTGCATCTGGGCGATCTGCTCCAGCGGCGACAGATGCTCGAAGGCCACGCAATGAAAGCCGCGTTCGCCCAGGCCGGCCATCAGCCGGGCCTGGCCGGACAGGCCGCGCAGACGCGCGGCGCCGCCTTCGTCGCGGCCCATCCAGACCAGCCGGGGCATCTTCTCGACCAGCTTGCGCGGCACCCGCCGCAGCGCATGTTCGCGCAACAGCCGCAGGCTGCTGTCATAGGAGGCCATGGCGACGGCCTTGCGATAGGGCGCCTCGGAGCGAAGGGTGTTCCAGCGCGGATCGACGCCGGGCTGGTTGACGGCCGCTTGCACGCGGGGATCCTCGACCTGGTAAAGATAATGCTGGTGGCTGTAGAGCGCCCGCACCCGGTCATAGCGGCAAGCCGAGCTGACGAACCGCACGCGCGGCGCCGAGCGGGGAAAGACCGCCTCGATGAAGCCCGTCAGGAAGCCGCGCAGATTGTCCTGCGGCAGGTGCAGATTGATCGGCTGATCGCCGTCGTCCTGGACGAAGGACGCCAGGCAACCCAGGGTCTCGGTGGTGAAGTGATAATAGTTGAAACCGTTCTTCAGCTCGATGGCGACCGGCAGGTCGGCGGCGCGGTCCTTCCAGACCGGCAGGGGCAGCGCCGCCTCTTTCCGGCCGCGGCGGAATGCGCTGACCAGCCGGCCCTGCCGCCACTCCTCGGTGTTCTGCTGGTCGAACTTGTTGCGCATCCGGTTGCCGGCGGCCCCGTTCAGCCAGATGCGCCCGTCGATCATCCCGAAGGCGTTGCGGAACTGCGCATTCTCCAGCACCACGGGCGAGGCGTTGATTTCCATGACCGTGGTCAGCAGCCGGCGCTCCTGCCTTTCGATGGCGGAGCGCTGCATGTCGCGGACCGTCGGCTCGTCGCTTTCCGCGAACAGGCGCACGGCGGCGCCCTCCACCTGGCGCAGCACCCAGCCGGGGCGCGGCGCCAGATAGGACATGCCGGGGTGGATGCCGGGGAAATGGAACACCGCCATGGGCGGGCGCTGAAGTTCGACGGACATGGAAAACCCTCGGGGATGCGACGGATATGCGGCGCTAGATCGTGACCTTGACGAAGCTGTCGCGCAGCGCGGCGGACCAGGCGGCGGACATGGCCATGAAGGCCGGGTCGCCCTCGTCGATGCGGCGCTTGTGGCTGACCCGGCAGTCGTCCCTGCGAATCACCGCCAGGTCCAGCGGCATGCCCACCGACAGGTTCGAGCGCAGCGTCGAATCCATCGACAAGAGCACCGCCTTCTGCGCATCGGCCAGCGAGGTGTCGGGGCGCACCACCCGGTCGAGGATCGGCTTGCCGTATTTGTGCTCGCCGATCTGCAGGAAGGGGGTGTCCTCGGTCGCCTCGATGAAATTGCCCTCGGGATAGATCAGGAACAGCCGCATCTCGCCGCCCGCGCGTTGGCCGCCGACGATCATGCTGGCGCTGGCCTGCTGGTTCAGGTCGCGGCACTGCTCGACGATCTCGCGCCGGGTGCGGCTCAGCGTCCGGCCGATGATCGTCGCCACCTGCAGCATGCTGGGCGCGCGCAGGATCGAGGTCTCCTCATCGGCATCGGGCAGGTCGACGGCCTCTTGCAGCCGCGCGATGGTGGTCTGGGTCAGGGACAGGCTGCCGGCGGTCAGGACGGCGACGACCCGCTCGCCCGGCTGCTCGAAGAAGAACATCTTGCGATAGGTCGAGATATTGTCCAGCCCGGCATTGGTCCGGGTGTCCGAGAGCAGAACCAGCCCCTCGTTGAGCTTCAAGCCGACGCAATAGGTCATGTCCGTTCCATGGCACGCATTCCCCCGAGGGATACGACCGCCCCGCGCCCGGCGCAACAGGGGGTTACTGTTCCATTTCCTCGACCTGCACCCGCACGTCCAGGCTTTCCCGGCCCGAGCCGAAGGTGGTGCCGCGCACCGGCGCGGCGTCCTGCGCATCCAGCCCCGAGCCCAACCGGACATAGCGGTCGTCCGGACAGCAGGCATTGGCGGCGTCGAAGCCGACCCAGCCCAGGGTGCCGACATGGATCTCGGCCCAGGCATGGGCGGCGTCATGCGGCTCGCCCCCGGCATTGGAATGCAGATAGCCCGAGACATAGCGCGCCGGCAGGCCGCGTTCGCGGGCGCAGGCGATCAGCGCATGGGCATGGTCCTGGCAGACCCCCTGCCCCAGCGCCAGCGCCTCGGCGGCGGTGGTATGCGCCTCGGTCACGCCCGGCTCGTAGGCGATGGCGCGCGACACCGCCGCGGCCAGCCGGTGCGCAAGGTCCAGCCCGTCCTCGCCCTGTTCGCAACCGGCCAGCTCGCGCAGCGCCGCATCAAGCCGGGTCGCCGGCGTCGGGCGCAGATAGACCAGCGGATTCACCGTCTCGCGATGGCCGCGCAGCACGCCGGCGGTGTCGCGGGTCTCGACCTGGCCGGCGATCGAGACCACGACCTCCTGCACCGGCCCGCGCACGGTCCAGCCCTCGATCCAGTCGCCGGCGCCGTCGCGGAAGGCGACGCCGCGCTGGCCGCCGCTGACCGAAATCGTCCAGTCCGCCACCCGCTGCCCCTCGTGGACCGAGGGCGTCAGCCGCAGGCTCTGCACCAGTCCCTGCGCCGGCGGGTCGTAGAAATAGCTGGTCTCGTGGGTGATCTTCAGCCGCATCGTCCGCCCCCTACATCCGTCCGCTCAGGTAATCGTCATGCACGGCGTTCGAGATGCTGGCCAGCTCGTTGATGAACCAGGACAGGAATTCGTGCAGCCCCTCGTCGAAGATCGCCTCGATGTCGCGGGCCATCAGCTGCTCCAGCGTCTGATGCGCCCGGGCCGAGGCGCTGGCCGGCACATCGGCGCCATAGCGGCGCACCAGCCCGTCCAGATGCCAGACCGCCTCGTAAAGCGAGGTCAGCAGCGAACGCGGGCTTTCGCCGTTCAGGATCAGGAAATCCGCGACCTTGCTGGCCGTCACCTCGCCGCCATAGGCCCAGTGGAAGGCCCGATGCGCCGAAAGCGCGCGCAGGATCACCTGCCACTGGTAATTGTCGAGGCCCGAGCCCACGAACTCGACCCGCGGCAGCAGCACGAAATACTTCACGTCCAGCAGCCGGGCGGTGGCGTCGGCGCGCTCCAGCGAATAGCCCAGGTTGATGAAATGCCAGCCGTCGTTGCGCAATTGCGTGGCGTTCATGGCGCCGCGCACGGTCGAGCCGTGCCGGGTGGTGAAATCGGTCAGCAGCGCGGTGTCGAGCTGGCCGCGCGGCCGGCGCTGCAGCGCCCGCAGCTCCTGATAGGCGGTGTTCAGCGCGTCCCAGACCTGGCTGGTCAGCGCCGTGCGCACGATCCGCCCGCCCTCGCGCGCCCTTTCGATGCAGGAGGCGACCGAGGACGGATTGGCGTGGTCGAAGAACAGCCAGCTTTCGATATTCTCCTGCGTGATCTCGTCGCCGTAATGCCCGGCAAAGGCGGCCTGCGCCCCCGAGGCGCGCAGAAGCGATTCCCATTCGTTGCGATAGCCCTCGGCGGTGTTCGGCAGCAGGGTGATGCGCGCGCCCACGTCCAGCAGGCGGGCGGCGGTTTCGGCGCGTTC
The DNA here is from genome assembly GCF_000518925.1 of Paracoccus sp. J39. Taxonomy (NCBI): domain Bacteria; kingdom Pseudomonadati; phylum Pseudomonadota; class Alphaproteobacteria; order Rhodobacterales; family Paracoccaceae; genus Paracoccus; species Paracoccus sp. J39. The sequence goes on from NZ_JAEN01000015.1 coordinate 74,175, forward strand.
CAGGTGACGGCCCATCCAGAACAGGTTGGCGGCGGTGCGGCTGAGCATGGCTGGCCCTTTCCTATTCCGACAGGACCCAGGTGTCCTTGACGCCCCCGCCCTGCGACGAGTTCACCACCAGCGAGCCCTCGCGCAGCGCCACGCGGGTCAGCCCGCCCGGCACCAGCTCGACCCGGTCGCCGCAAAGGCAGAAGGGGCGCAGGTCGACATGGCGCGGCGCCACCCCCTCCTCCACGAAGGTCGGGCTGGTGGACAGCGCCAGCGTCGGCTGGGCGATGTAATTGCCGGGATCGGCCTTGATGCGCTCGGCGAAGGAGGCGATCTCGGCCTGGCTGGCGCAGGGGCCGATCAGCATGCCGTAGCCGCCCGAGCCATGCACCTCCTTGACCACCAGGTCCTTCAGGTTGGCCATGACGTAGCGGTAATCCTCGTCCTTCCACAGCGTCCAGGTCTGGACGTTGCGCAGGATCGGCTCTTCGCCCAGATAGAAGCGGACCATCTCGGGCACGAAGGTATAGACCGCCTTGTCGTCGGCCACCCCTGCCCCCGGCGCCGAGGCAATGGAAACCCCGCCCGAGCGATAGACATCCATCAGCCCCGGCACGCCCAGCATGGAATCGCGCCGGAAGCACAGCGGGTCAAGGAAGGGGTCGTCGATGCGGCGATAGATCACGTCCACCCGCTTCGGCCCCTGCGTGGTGCGCATGTAGACGAAACCGCCATCGACGAACAGGTCGCTGCCCTCGACCAGTTCCACCCCCATCAGGTTGGCAAGGAAACTGTGCTCGTAATAGGCGCTGTTGTAATGGCCCGGCGTCAGGATCACCACGGTCGGCGTGCCCTCGCATTTCGCCGGCGCCACCGAGGCGAGCGTGCGGCGCAGCAGCTCGGGATACTGGTCCACCGGCTCGATGCGGTTGTTGCGGAACAGCGCCGGGAACATGCGCATCATGATCTCGCGGTTTTCCAGCATGTAGCTGACGCCCGAGGGGGTGCGGCAATTGTCCTCGAGCACGTAGAACTCGTCCCGGCCGGTGCGCACGATGTCGATGCCGACGATATGCGAGAACACCCCGCGCGGCGGCACGAAGCCGACCACCGCCTTTTCATAGGCATCGTTCTGATAGACCAGCCGCGCCGGGATGCGGCCGGCGCGCACGATCTCGCCCCGACCGTAGACGTCGCGCAGGAAGGCGTTCAGCGCCCGCGCCCGCTGCTTGATGCCGCGTTCCAGCCGCCGCCATTCGCTTTGCAGGAACACCCGCGGCATCATGTCGAAGGGGATCAGCCGGTCCGGGTCGCCGCCCTCGCCATAGACCGCGAAGGTGATGCCAATGCGGCGGAACAGTGCCTCGGCCTCGGCCTGCTTCATCTGGCGGATCTCGGCGGGCATGGTCTCGATCCAGTCCGAGAGCATGGCATAGGGCTCGCGCACCCGGCCGCCATCGACCATTTCATTGTAATAGATCGTCATCACTGCAACCCTCACCTCTGGCCCTGATCTTCGCATCTGGACCGGCGCTGTCCACAGCGCCGCGCCCTGCGGGCAAAAGGAAATCCGGGTTTGACGAGGCCGGGGCGCTTTCTGCCTGCAGAATAGGCAAAGGACCGGCCGCACCCTCCGCGACAACGGCGAATCGCGGGAAAAGCCCGGCAAAAAGGGCCGCGATGCCCTTGCCCGTTGCGCGGGCAGCGGCTCAGACGATGATCAGGTCGTCCTGCAGCGCGGCGATATTGGCGAAGCCGTTCAGCGTCAGCACATTGCCATTGCCGAAGTCGAAGACGGTATTGCCGTCCACGGCCCGGGCATATTGCAGCACCTGCGCCACGCTGCGCGTCCCGCCGCCCCAAAGCGCGTCGTCGATGCGCAGCGTGTCGATATTGTCCTGAAAATCGCGCACCACGTCCCGCCCGCCGTGAAAGGCGAAGTGATCGGCCCCCGCACCGCCCAGCAGCGTGTCGTTGCCATAGCCGCCGATCAGCAGGTCGGCCCCGGCGCCGCCTTCCAGCCAGTCATGGCCGTTGCCGCCGTCCAGCGTGTCATTGCCGCCCAGGCCCAGCAGCGTATCGTTGCCCTGAAAGCCGCTCAGCCGGTTGGCATGGGCATTGCCGGTGATCCGGTTCGCCAGCGCATTGCCGCCGCCGTTCTGCGCCGCGCCCGAAATCAGCACCAGGTTTTCCAGATTGGCGCCCAGCTGCAGGCTCGCGGTCGAGCGCACCACGTCGATGCCCGCCCCCGCCGCCTCGACGATCCGGTCCAGCCCGTCGGTGACATAGGTGTCGTTGCCTGGCCCGCCCTCCAGCAGGTCGGCCCCGGCGCCGCCGTCCAGCCAGTCATTGCCGTTGCCGCCCCCCAGCGTGTCGTTGCCGCCCAGCCCCAGCAGCGTGTCGAACCCCTGCAGCCCGCTCAGCCGGTTGGCATGGGCATTGCCGGTGATCCGGTTCGCCAGCCCGTTACCGGTGCCGTTCTGCGCCGCGTCCGAAATCAGCACCAGGTTTTCCAGATTGGCACCCAGCTGCAGGCTCGCATGCGACCGCACCGTGTCGATGCCGGCATCCGCCGCCTCGACGATGCGGTCGGCCGCATCCACGACATAGGTGTCGTTGCCGCGGCCGCCTTCCAGCAGATCGGCGCCGCCCTGGCCGTTCAGCGTGTCGTTTCCGTCATTGCCGCGCAGCGTGTCATTGCCCGGCCCGCCGCGCAGCAGGTTGTTGGTCCAGTTGCCGATCACCACGTCGTTGCCGCGCCCGGCCTGCACGTTCTCGATCAGCGTGCCCGGCGCGATCGAGATGTTGCCGACCAGCCCATAGGCGTTCGAGACCGTTCCCGGTGCCAGCGAGATGCGCTGATTATGCGTATCGGTGGCCAGGTCCAGCATGTCCACGCCGCCCTGGTCGAAGATGGCGAAGGTGATGTCGTCGCGCGTGCTGGCATTGCGCAGCAGGCCCGCGATGGTGGCATAGCTGGGACCGGCGTTGGTGGTTTCGCCATAGGTGTTGTTGCCGGTGCGGATGCCCGAGACGCCGTAAAGCCGCTGCATCGCCAGGATGTCGGCCATCATCGCCGAGACGGCATAGGCATAGCTGGCATTCACCGAGCTGTTCTGGCGCTGGTCGAAATAGGACATGACCGAGGCCTGCCAGCTGTCGTTCAGATAGTGGTTGTCCACGCCATAGGTGGCACCGCCGTTGTAATTGCCGGCATGGCCCAGTCCCAGGGCGTGGCCGATCTCGTGGATATAGGTCTGGTAGCTATAGGTGTTGTAGCCGGTGCCGTAGCTGCTCAGCCAGTCCAGCCCCACATTCACCTCCGAGCTGATGATCCTGCCGCCGCTGATGATCGACGAGGACCAGGCCCCCGGCTGGTTGTCGTCGAAGGTGATGTGGATGGCGGCGTTCGGGCCGGGGTTGCGGTTGAAGGTCAGGCCGGTCGCCTGCTCCCATGCCGACAGCGCCATGCTGGCCAGCTGCCGCCCCGCCGGGGTCAGGCCGGACAGGTCGACGTTCAGGACCCCGCCCGGGCCCGGCTCGAACGCCCGGCGTGCACCGCCGCTGGCCTGCCAGTAGCCGTCGGTCAGCTGCTGGGCGATCTCGGCCATGGTGAAGTTGCGCAGCGGCGCGACCGCGGCGACCCCCAGGCTGTAGGCGCCGCTATAGGCGCCGGCATAGCTGCCCGCCTCAAGGTAATAGGTGGCCGGGGCGGCCACGTTCAGCACCAGCCGCGAGTTCAGCCCGTTGCCGTCGTCGTTCTGGGCGATCAGCGCACCGTTGCCGTTCATCACCCGCAGATAGGGGTCGTGAACCCCGGCCGCGCCCCGCGAATCCAGCGTGATGACATAGCTGCCCGGCTGCAGCTGCACCCGCACCCAGTCCCGGTCGCCCGCGCCCAGCACGCCGTTGAACGTGTCGCCCACGCTCATCGCATAGCCGGTGGCGGTCGAGGCCGGGGCATCGCTGCCTTCGACCCGAAGGGCGCGCTGCGGCTCTTTGCCGCGCAGCGACGGGCCTGCAAGGCCGGTTGCGGCGGGGTTCCAGAAGGCAGGCGTCATGGGAATTCCTTGTGCAGAATCAGTTGCGGAAGGGGTGCGGCAGCGCCGTTTCCAGCAGCGACCGGGCCAGCGCGCGGATCGAGCTGTCGGGGATCGAGGCGCGGTCCGTCACCGAGAGCTCGACCTCTTCGCCCTCGTGCCGGCCGGCGCCGTCCTCGACCGTCAGCCTTGCCCGCAGAAGACCGGGGCGCGGGCTTTGCGCGTCCAGGACCAGGCGCAGCGAAGCCCCGGCCCCAGAGATCCGGTGCCCGGACTGGCGCAGCGCCTGGTCGAGCGCGGCGCAAAGCCGCGCCGCCTCGGCATCCTCCCCCGCGGGACAGGTCAGCGCCACCGGCCCGGCCAGGGGGGCGCCGGTCATGGCGCAGGCCGCAAGCAAGGCCGCGGGCAGCAGGGCAAGGCGCATGGGGTCATTCTTCATCCGGAAGCCGTCGGCAATCCCCCGACCCTAGCCCGCGCCGCAAAGCGCATCAACGTGCTCCGAGGCGGGCTTTCGGCCGTCTGGCGGGAATGCGGCGGGAATGCGGCGGAAATTTCCTGAAAATCCCGCGCACTTTCGCCGCCGGGCGGGCGGAAATCCGCGCGATGCTTACCGCCCGGTAAGGATTGCGTCCTAGAAAGGGGGCAGAACAGATGGGAATACCGGAAACGAACATGCAACTGACATTGCTGCCCCAGCCGGACGGGCTGACGATCCGCGTCGATGAACGCCGCCTCGACGCCGCCATTGCCACCGCATTCAAGGACCGCGTGCGCAGCATGATCTCGGTCGGCGGGCCGCAGGTGACGCTGGATCTGGGCGGGGTCGAATTCATGGACAGCTCCGGCCTGGGCGCGGTCATCGCGATCTTCAAGGCCATGCCCGCGGGACGGCAGCTGACGCTGACCGGGCTGACGCCCAGCGTCGAGCGGGTGTTTCGCCTGACCAGGATGGACACGGTGCTGACCATCCGCAAGGCTTCCGACATGCCCGCCGCCCGAGAGGAGAGACCCGAAAGATGAGCGCCTTGCCGGACCGGGCCGAAAAACGGCTGCGCCAGCCCCCGCCGGGGCGGCGGCCCATGTTCCACCGCATCTTCCGCGCCGATCCCGCCACCGTGCGCGCCGCGCTGCTGTTCCTGCGCGAGCGGTTCGACGGCACCGCCGGCGAGGAGGTGATCGCCAAGCTCGAACTCGCGCTGGCCGAGGTGCTGAACAACATCTGCGAACACGGCACCCGCAACGAGGCGATGCGCCTTGGCGGCCGGTCCCATGCACCGCTGATCCATCTTTGCGTGGCGCGCCATGTCGGCGGGATCGCCTGCGCGGTGACCGATGACGGCCGGCCGCTGCCGCCCTCTTGCCTCGATCCGCGCGGCCTGCCCTATAGCGGCCCCGGGCCCCGCGACGCCGAGGCCGTCGTGATGCTGCCCGAAGGCGGGTTCGGCTGGTTCCTGATCCAAGAACTGACCGCCTCGCTCAGCTATTTCCGCGAGGGGCGGCGGAACTTCCTGGCCTTCATCGTCCCGGTGACCGAGCCGCTGCTGCCCGGCAAGCCGAATCCGGCCCCGGCGACGCCTGAGGCCTGAAGCCGTTCAGTTCAGCCCGATCTGCAGGGGATAATGGCCGTCCTGGAATTCGCCGAACATCTCCATCACCTCGGGATGTTCCAGCGGCTCGCCCGAATGGTCCGGCACCAGGTTCTGTTCCGAGACATAGGCGACGTAAAAGGTCGCCTCGGTTTCGGCATAGAGGTGATAGAAGGGCTGGTTGCGGGCCGGGCGCGATTCCTCGGGGATGGATTCGTACCATTCCTCGGTATTGGCGAATTCCGGGTCCACGTCGAAGACCACACCGCGGAACGGATGTTCGCGATGGCGGACCACCTGGCCCAGATTGTATTTCGCGGTCTTGGACGGAATCCGCATCTCACCGTTCCTGTTTGGCGCGGCTCATACAACTCCCGGGCGCCGCTGTCCACCGTCCGGGCGCAGACCGGCGGGACTGTGCGGGTTGCGTGCCGCAGATTCCGCCGCCCGTCCGGCATCCGCAACGCGCATGGCGGCAGGCAGGCGCCCGGAAAAGATTATCGCCATGCAGCTGACGGGCGGGGATGGTCGCGGCGCCGGCTGGAGAGCCGGCTCTTGCGGATCGCCGCACCTTGGCGAAGAAGGCGAGCAGCCCGCGCCACAGGGAAGCGGTTGTCCGGCCGCCCGGGCTGCCGGCTCTTGCGGATTGCCGGCCAAGCGCCCGCGGGCGGAATAGGCAAGCGGCGAAGGCCACGGTCGGCCAGTGGCACGCGCGGCCCCGTCCGATCCACGGCCACGCGCCTGCTCGACGGTCGGGCGAAAGCTTCGCCAAGGCCGACCGCCGCTTGTCTGCCGGGAAAGCGCGGCAGGACCGGACCGCATTCCGCGTCCCTTGCGTGCGCGCATACCCGATCCCGCCGGCGGACTCATCTCTGAGGGCTCGGCCCAGCCTTCCCGCATTCCGCGAAAAGGAACCGACCAGCACCCAGACCGCTGCGCGACTCCTGTCCGAACCCGAGCAAGACGACAGCCTAGCCGGTCTTCAGCCGGCTTTCGATCAGCAGATCGGCCTCGTCCAGGATCGGATGCGCGACCGAGACGATATGCGCGTTCACCCGCTTCAGGTCGCGCAAGATGTCCAGATGCAGCGAAGAGGTCTGCTGGCTGTCGGGCCGCCCCTCGCGCAGCCGCATCAGATGGCGCTGCGAGGACAGGCGTTCCAGGCGCCGGATCTCGACCTTCTCCTCCATCAGCTGGCGCGCCAGTTCGCGGTCGCGGGTCATGAAGACGGTCTGGGCGATGCGCAGGTTCTCGATGGTCATCAGGAACAACCCGTCGAGTTCGCTATAGCCCTCTTCCGAAAAGCGCAGCGACAGCGCCGCCTTCTTGCGGATCTCGGGGCCGAGGCCCTTGTCGATGATGTCGCCGACATGTTCCAGGTTGATGACGTAATCCAGGATGGTGATGGCCTGGCGCCGCTCGGCCTCGCCGGCCTCGCGGCCGAGGCGGGAGAGGAAGCTCTTGACCTCCTGCTGCATGCGGTCCACGCGCTGCTCCAGCACCTCGACCTCGGCCAGCGGCGCGTCATCACCGCGGGCGAAGGCGGTGCGGGCCTGCTGCAGCATCCGCTCGACCACGTCGCCGATGGCCAGCGCGGCGCGGCTGGCGCGGGCCAAGGCGACGGCGGGCGTGTCCAGTGCCGTGCCGTCCAGCAGCTGCGCCTCGATCGGCGGGGGCTGCTCCTCCTCGCGCAGGATCGCGGCGGTCAGACGGGTGACCAGGCCCGAAAAGGGCCAGATCGCCGCCGCCAGCAACAGGTTGAAGGCCAGATGCGCCTCGACCGCCAGCCCGGTCTCGGGCAGCGGCACGGCGGTCAGCAGCTGCGCCGCCCGCCCGGCCAGCGGCAGCACCAGCAGGCAGCCGACGCCGCGCACGACCAGGTTGCCCAAGGCGACGCGGCGGGCGGCGATCCCCTGCCCGGCGGTGGCCAGGACCGGCGGAATCGCCCCGCCCAGATTGGCGCCCAGCACCAGCACCACGGTCAGCGCCGGGTCCATGCCCAGCGACAGCACCAGCATCACCACCGCCAGCGAGGACGAGCACAGCACCGCCAGCCCGGCCGCGAAGGCCAGCGCCACCGGCCAGGCATTGCCCAGCATGGCCAGGAAGGCCGCCATGGCCGCGGAATCCCGCAACGGCTCGGTCGCCTGGCCCAGCAGGGCCAGCGACAGCAGCATCAGCGCAATGCCGATCAGCGCCACCCCGCCCCCCGACCAGCCGCGGCGGTCCTGCCGGCGCAGCACATAGCCGACCAGCAACAGCACCGGCACCAGCGCCTCGATCCCCGAGGCGACGATCCAGGCGGTCAGGGCCGTGCCCAGATTGGCGCCCAGCAGCGCGATCTGCGCCATGCGGGGCCGGATCATGCCGCGATCCACGAAAGAGGCGGTCATCAGCGCCGTCGCGGTCGAGCTTTGCAGCCCCAGCGTCGCCACCAGACCCGAGACGAAGGCCCGCGGCCCGGTGCGCGTGCCGCGCCCCAGCACCATCTTGAGCCTGACCCCGAAGGCGCGCACCATCCCGTCGCGCACCAGCGCCAGCCCGAAGAGCAGCAGCGCCACGGCACCGGCCAGCTGGAACATGACGGACAAGGACTGCACGGCGCTTCACCTCCTGGCGCCGGGCCGGAACGGCGGACGGCGCATGCCTTCCCCCGATATTTGGCCCCTCGCCCGCAAGGGTCAATGGATGGCGGGGATTTGAGGCATTTCCCGCCGAGGCCCTTGCGCCCCTGCCACATCGGCAGGCGGCCGGCGCGGCTCCGGGGGCAGGATCGGCGCGCGCCCGGCCTCGGTCAGCAGATGCGGCCCGGTCTCGTCCAGGACGACGACGCTCAGCGGCCCGCCATAGGCGGCGCCGGTATCGATGGCCAGGCGGTTGCCGAAATGCGTCACCCGCTCGACCGGGCTGTGGCCATGCACCACCAGCACCCCGTGATCGCCGGCATCGTCCAGAAAGCCCTTGCGGATCCAGACCAGGTCATGCTCGGTCTGCCGGGCCAGATCGACCCCGGGCCGGATGCCGGCATGCACGAACAGCGCCTGCGGCGCCAGATGCCACAGCGGCAGCGCGTCCAGCCAGCGCAGATGCGCCTGGGGCACCGCGCGCAGCACTTCGGCACGGGTGCGGGCATGGTCGCGGATCTCGACCCCGTAAGAGGCCAGCGTCTCGGCCGCGCCCAGCGAGCCATGGTCCAGCCAGTGCCGCCCCGAGGCCAGACCGGGATCGATCCAGTCCGGCTGCAGCACGAGCCGCGGCAGGAAACGGTCGTGATTGCCCTTCAGCACGATCCAGGGCCGGCCCTCGGCCTGGCCGCGCATCAGGTAATCGACCACGCCGCGCGAATCCGGGCCGCGGTCCAGCAGATCGCCGACATGGACCAGCGTGCCGCCGCCGCCCCGCGCCGCATCGTCGCGCGCGATCAGCTCATGCGCCGCCGTGAGCAGGTCCAGATGGCCGTGAATGTCGCCGATGGCATAGGTCCGCATGCCGCCCCCGCAAATGAAGACCCCCGGAGCCTAGTCCGGGGGTCCGCAAGGTTCAAACCTCGAATTGCAGCGGCCGCACCTGCAGGAACTTGCCGGTGGCGCGCAGGGCCTCCAGCGCCTCGGGCTTCAGCGGCTCGTCAAGATAGAGGATAGCGATGGCATCGTCGCCGGTCTTGGTACGGCCCAGGGTGAAATTGGCGATGTTCACGCCCAGATCGCCCAGGGTCATGCCCAGCGCGCCGATGACGCCCGGCACGTCCCTGTTGCGGGTATAGAGCATATGCGCGCCGATCTCGGCATCGACATTGATGCCGCGGATCTGGATGAAGCGCGGCTTGCCGTCGCTGAACACCGTGCCGGCGATGGACCGCTCGCGCGTGTCGGTGACCACGGTGGCCTTGATATAGCCGTCGAAGACCCCCGACTTGCCCTGCGTCGTGGTCGCCACCTGCACGCCCCGCTCGGCGGCCATGACCGGGGCCGAGACCATGTTCACGTCCGGGTTGGTTGCCTGCATCACGCCCGCGATCACCGCGGCGTTCAGCGCCTTGAGGTTCATCTCGGAGGCGACGCCGTCGTAAAGCACGTTGATCGCCTGGATCGGCTCGTCGGTCATCTGGCCGATGAAGGCGCCCAGATGGCCGGCCAGCTTCAGCCAGGGCCCCATCACCGCCGCTTCCTCGGCCGTGACCGAGGGCATGTTCAGCGCGTTCTGCACCGCGCCGGTCAGCAGATAGTCCGACATCTGCTCGGCAACCTGCAGGGCCACGTTCTCCTGCGCCTCGGTGGTGGAGGCGCCCAGATGCGGCGTCACCACCACGTTCGGCAGGCCGAACAGCGGGCTTTCGGTCGCAGGCTCGGTGGCGAAGACGTCGAGCGCCGCCCCGGCGACGTGGCCGGATTTCAGCAGCTCGGCCAAGGCCTCCTCGTCGATCAGCCCGCCGCGCGCGGCATTGACGATGCGCACGCCCTTCCTGGTCTTGGCCAGGTTCTCGCGCGACAGGATGTTGCGGGTCTTCTCGGTCAGCGGCACATGCAGGGTGATGAAATCGGCCTTGGCCAGCAACTCGTCCAGCTCGACCTTCTTCACCCCCAGTTCCTTGGCCCGATCCTCGGACAGGAAGGGGTCATAGGCCAGCACCTTCATCTTCAGCCCCAGCGCCCGGTCGATGACGATGGAACCGATATTCCCCGCCCCGATGACGCCCAGCACCTTGTTGAAGACCTCGACGCCCATGAAGCGGTTCTTCTCCCACTTGCCCTCATGGGTCGAGACGCTGGCCTCGGGCAATTGCCGGGCCACGGCGAACATCAGCGCGATGGCGTGTTCGGCGGTCGTCACCGAGTTGCCGAAAGGCGTGTTCATCACGATGACGCCCTTCTTCGAGGCGGCCGGAATGTCGACATTGTCAACGCCGATCCCGGCGCGGCCGATCACCTTCAGATTGGTCGCGGCCTCCAGCAGCTTCGCCGTCACCTTGGTGGCCGAGCGGATGGCCAGCCCGTCATACTGGCCGATGATCTCCGCGAGCTTTTCCTTGTCCTTGCCGACATCCGGCAAATAATCCACCTCGACGCCGCGATCACGAAAGATCTGAACGGCGGTTTCCGAAAGCTTGTCCGAAACAAGAACCTTGGGCATTTCTCTATCCTCTGGATATGCGGGGGCCGGCGGCGGGCGACATGGCCCATCCGGCTTTCACCGTTTCACAAATACTCCGGGGGGNGCGGGGGGCAGCGCCCCCCGTTCACCGTCAGGCGACTTCCGCCTGCGCCTCGATCTCGGCCTCGAAGGCATATTCGATCCAGGGCATCAGCGCCGCGACATCACCGGTCTCGACGGTCGAGCCGCACCAGATCCGCAGGCCCGGGGGCGCATCGCGATAGGCGCCGGCATCCAGCGCCACGCCTTCCTTCTCCAGCCGCTTGGCGACGGCCTTGGCGAAGGCGGCGCCGTCCTTGATGCGCGCATCGGTGAATTTCAGGCAGACCGAGGTGGTCGAGGCGGTGGCCGGATCCTCGGCCAGGTCGGCGATCCAGTCGCGGGTGGCGATGAAGTCGCGCACCGCCTTGGCATTGGCCTCGGCCCGGGCGACCAGCGCCTTGCGGCCGCCCAAGGCTTGCGCCCATTTCAGCGCCACCAGGTAATCCTCGACGCAAAGCATCGAGGGCGTGTTGATGGTCTCGCCCTTGAAAATGCCCTCGATCAGCTTGCCGCCCTTGGTCATGCGGAAGATCTTCGGCAGCGGCCAGGCGGGAGTGTAACCCTCCAGCCGCTCGACGGCGCGCGGCGACAGGATCAGCACGCCATGCGCACCCTCGCCGCCCAGCACCTTCTGCCAGCTGAACGTCACCACATCCAGCTTGTCGAAGGGCAGATCCATCGCGAAGGCGGCCGAGGTGGCGTCGCAGATGGTCAGCCCGGCACGGTCGGCCGGAATGGCGTCGCCGTTCGGAACCCGCACGCCCGAGGTGGTGCCGTTCCAGGTGAAGACCACGTCATTGTCGAAATCGACCTGGGCGAAATCCACGATCTTGCCGTAATCGGCCTTGCGGACCGTGGCGTCCAGCTTCAGCTGCTTCACCACGTCGGTGACCCAGCCCTCGCCGAAGCTCTCCCAGGCCAGCATCTCGACCTTGCGCGCGCCCAGAAGCGACCACAGCGCCATCTCGACGGCGCCGGTATCCGAGGCGGGAACGATGCCGATGCGGTAATCCGCCGGCACGCCCAGCACCTCGCGGGTCAGGTCGATGGCCTCGGCCAGCTTGGCCTTGCCCACGGCGGCGCGATGCGAACGGCCCAGCGGCGCGTCGGCAAGCATGTCCAGCGAGAAATTGGGGATCTTGGCGCAGGGCCCCGAGGAAAAGCGCGGATTGGCCGGCCGCGCGGCCGGAGCAGTCTTGCCCATGATGTTAGCCTTCCAGCTATAAGCGCCGCGTTGGGGCGGCGTGTCCCGCTGACCGCCTTAGCGCCGGCGAGGGATTCCCGCAAGAAAAATTTGCAAGCGACGTTTGCGACAGATTCGCGGCATGAATCCGACCGATTGATCCGCGGCACCGCTTTGGCTAGTGCTGCCGCAAACAACCGCCAAGGGGCCTTCATGTTCACCGTCACCATCCTCGCCGCGCCCGGCCGCGCGGACCTGTCCGCCGCGCTGGTCGAGGAACTCCGCGGCGCCTGGAACGGTGGCCGACCGCTCTGGCTGGCCCCGGGCATCGCCGCCGAATTTCCCCTCGCCGCCGAGCCGCAGGATTTCTGGCAGGTCTGGGACAGGCTGCAGGCCGAGGGGTTCGACCTCGCGATCCAGCCGACCGCGGGCCGGCGCAAGGCGGTGCTGCTCGCCGACATGGATTCGACCATGATCCAGCAGGAATGCATCGACGAGCTCGCGGATGTCGCCGGCGTGGGCGAGCGCGTCGCCGCCATCACCGCCCGCGCCATGAACGGAGAGCTGAACTTCCACGAGGCGCTGCTGGCCCGCGTCGGCCTGCTGGCCGGCCTGCCCGAAACCGCGATCGGACAGGTGCTGGACAGCCGCATCACGCTGGCTCCCGGCGGCCGGCAGCTGGTCGCCACGATGCGGGCGCAGGGCGCCTATGCGGCGCTGGTCTCGGGCGGCTTCACCGATTTCACCGGCCCGGTCGCCGCGGCGCTCGGCTTCGACGAGCACCGCGCCAACACGCTGCTGGCCGAGGAGGGCGTGCTGACCGGCCATGTCGCCCTGCCGATCCTGGGCCGCGAGGCCAAGGTCGAGGCGCTGACCGACATCGCCGCCAGGCGCGGCCTCTCGCCCGCCGACGTGCTGGCGGTGGGCGACGGCGCCAACGACCTGGGCATGCTGCAGCTGGCCGGCATGGGCGTCGCGCTGCATGCGAAACCCGTGGTCGCGGCGCAGGTCAGCCTGCGAATCAACCACGGCGACCTGACCGCCCTGCTCTATCTGCAAGGCTACGCGGCCGAGGAATTCGCAGAATAGCCATGCGGGCATCCCCGCATCACCCCGCGGCAAAGCGCAGCGTGCAACCCGGCGTGAACTTGCGGTCATGACCGTTCGGTGACAGAAGCAGGGGATGAATCCGCGCCTCAAAGCCCTTGCCGTGCATCTGCTGACCGCGACCGGAGCGGTGCTGTCCATGCTTGCCCTGCTGGCCGCCGCCCGGGCGGAATGGTCGCAGATGTTCTTCTGGCTGGTCGTCGCCCTGATCGTGGACGGCATCGACGGGCCGCTGGCGCGGCGCTATCACGTCAAGACCAACTGGCCGACCTATGACGGCGTGTTGATGGACCTGATCATCGACTACCTGACCTATGTCTTCATTCCCGCCTATGCGCTGTTCATGTCGGGGCTGCTGCCGGGCTGGACCGGCTGGATCGCCATCATCGCCATCACCTATGGCAGCGTGATCTATTTCGCCGACACCCGCATGAAGACCCGCGACAATTCCTTTGCCGGCTTCCCCGCCTGCTGGAACATGGTGGTGCTGGTGCTGTTCGCGATCAAGCCGGATTTCTGGCTGACGCTCGCCATCGTGGTGACGCTGGCGATCACCATGTTCACCAATGTGAAATTCATCCACCCGATGCGGACCGAACGCTGGCGGTCGGTCTCGCTGCCGGTGACCGTGGCCTGGGTCGGCTTTTCGGTCTGGGCGGTGCTGGTCGATTTCCATCCCGAAAGCTTTGCCCGCTGGGGACTTCTGCTCAGCTCGCTCTGGCTGATCTTCGCGGGCCTTGCCCAGCAACTGACCGAGAGACGGGGTTGATCGCCGGGCGTTTTGCCGGGAATGTGCCCCTGGGATAAGCCAGGGGGACAGGGATGTTCGCGAAATTCATGCAGGCGGCCGCTGCGGCGGCCATGCTGGCAGCGCCGGCGCTGGCGGCGCCGGATTCGATCACGCTGGCCATGGTTCTCGAACCGCCGAACCTGGACCCGACAGGGGGCGCCGCCGCCGCCATCGACGAGGTGGTCTATGCCAATGTCTTCGAGGGGCTGACCCGCGTCGCGCCCGACGGCAGCGTGCAGCCCGGCCTGGCCGAAAGCTGGGAAAGCGCGGACGGCAAGACCTATGTCTTCCACCTGCGGCCCGGCGTGACCTTCCACGACGGCAGCGCCTTCGACGCGCAGGACGTGATCTTCTCGCTCGACCGGGCCCGGGCGCCCGACAGCACCAACGCCCAGAAGGCCCTGTTCGAGGGCATCGAGACGGTCGAGGCGCTGGACCCGCTGACCGTCCGCGTCACGCTGAAGGCCCCGGACGGCGGCTTCCCCTTCAAGATGGCCTGGGGCGACGCGGTGATGGTCGACCAGTCCAGCATCAAGGACATCGCCACCAGGCCCGTCGGCACCGGCCCGTTCAGGTTCGGCGCATGGCGACAGGGCGACCATATCCGGCTCGACGCCTTCGACGGCTACTGGGGCGAGAGGCCGGCGCTGAAAACCGCCACCTTCCGCTTCATCGGCGATCCCAGCGCCGCCTTCGCGGCGATGATGGCGGGCGACATCGACGCCTTCCCGATCTATCCCGCCCCGGAGACGCTGGCCCAGCTGCAGGCCGATCCGCGCTTCAAGGTGCTGGTCGGCACCACCGAGGGCGAGACGATCCTGGCCATGAACCACAAGCACCCGGCGCTGGCCGAGGTGAAGGTGCGCGCGGCCATTGCCCATGCCATCGACCGCCAGGAAATCATCGACGGCGCGATGTTCGGCTATGGCACGCCCATCGGCACGCATTTCGCGCCGCATCATCCCGATTACGTCGATCTGACCGCGAAATCGCAATACGATCCGGACCTGTCGAAAAAGCTGCTGGCCGAGGCGGGGGCCGAGAACCTGACCCTGCGCCTCGCCCTGCCGCCGACGCCCTATGCCCGCCGCGGCGGCGAGATCGTCGCCGCCAAGCTGCGCGCCGTGGGTATCCAGACGCAGATCACCAACATGGAATGGGCGCAGTGGCTGGAGCAGGTGTTCAAGAACGCCGATTACGACCTGACCATCATCAGCCATGTCGAGCCGATGGACATCGATATCTACGGCCGCGAGAATTACTATTTCAACTACCGGAACCCCGCCTTCGACGAGGTCATGGCGAAGCTCGACGCCACCACCGACCCGGCCGAACGCTCGGCGCTGCTGAAACGGGCGCAGGAGATCCTGGCCGACGACTACGCCAACGCCTTCCTGTTCCAGATGGCGAAGACCGGCGTCGCCAAGGCGGAGATCGAGGGGCTCTGGGAAAACACCCCCATGCCGGCCAACGACCTGACCAAGGTGCATTGGAAGGAATAGGGGGCACCGCCTTTCACCGTTTCCCAAATACTCAGGAAACGCCGCCGCCCGTGCGGCGCTTCAGTTCCGCAGCACCAGGCAGCGCCCGCCCAGGCTGCGCAGCCGGTTGCAGAAGGCATGGGCCTCGGTCTTCGAGGAATAGCCGATCTGCGCGGTATAAAGCTTGCGCGGCCCGCCCGAGATCTTGCGGTGCACATAGCTGACCCGCTTGCCGCCCAGGATCGGCCGCAATTGCCGGTTCAGCCGCGAGACCTGCTGGCTGACCCCGGACTGGCTGGGATGGGTGGCGACGATCACGCCCCAGGGCCAGGGATGTTCGGGGGTCTGGAACTCGCGCAGCTTGCGCTTGCCGGCCAGCTCGATGCAGGCCTCGCGGAAGGGCCGCTCCTTGTCCAGCCGCACGTCCAGCCGCGCCGGAGGCGTGTCGCGCCAGATCCAGGCCGTCTGGCCGGTGATCGCCTGCACATAGTCCTGCGTCTCCCAGGGCAGGCTGCCGCCCTGCGCGACGAAGCGCGCGGCCCGGTTCTCGCCGCCGTTATAGGCGACGGCGGCAAGGCCGACATTGCCGAAGCTCGCGGTCAGCGTGGCCAGATAGCGCGCCGAAGCCTCGATGGCCTTGGCCGGGTTGAAGGGATCGTCCAGCCCGACCATCTCGGCCGTGCCGGGCATGAATTGCGCGATGCCCATGGCGCCGACCGGGCTGATCGCGCCCGGCTCGAACAGGCTTTCCTTCCACAGGAGCCGGGCGAAGAAATGCGGGTCGAGCCCGTTCCTGCCCGCCGCCCGCTCGATGGCGGTGCAGACATCCGGCACATAGCTCGCCAGCGAGATGCACTGGAGCCCGTCCTCGGTGCAGCGCAGCTTCTCGGAGGGGCGCGGCGCGCGCAGGCCCAGCAGCGCGTCCACCGCCTCATAGGCGGGCGCGGCGGTTGCAGCCAGAACAGCGACAAGGGCCAGGACCAGACGGCGCATGCAAGACTCGGATGGATCGGGCAGGCTTCAGATAGCAGGCCGGGCGCGGCTTGGGAACCGCGCCCGCGTTCAATCGGCTTTCCTGCCCTTGCCGGGCTTGGCCTTGCCGGCCGGCTTTTCCGTCCCGGCGGCGGGGCCGCCCGCCGCCCTGGCCGCCCGGCGCTCGGCCTTGGCGGCCTCTTTCTCGGCCGCCTTCGCCGCCTGTTTCGCGGCCTTGCGCTCGGCCTTCTCGGCTTCCTTCACGCGCTTCTTCTCGGCCTTCTCGGCCTCCTTGATGCGCTTCCTCTCGGCCTTGTCGGGCTTGGGCAGGACGGGACGGGCGGGCTTCGCCGCCTCGGCGGGGGCCGGTGCGGGCGGCGGCGCGGCGGGTGCGGCAGCGGCCGGCTCCGGCGATTCGCCCTGTTCCTTGCGGCGGCGCTTTTCGGCGGCGGCCCGGCGCATGGCCTGGGCCAGGGTCTTGCGCACTGCCTCGTCCTGCTCGCTTTCCTTCATCGCGCGCAGGTCGCGCTGCAGCGCCGTCAGTGCCGCCAGATCCAGCAGGCGAAGCGCCGCGGTCTGGGTCTGCTCGGCAAGCGCGTCCAGATCGCGCGAGGGGGTGGGGGTCTGATCGGCGGACTTGGCCATGGAGGCTTCTCCTTTCGGGCGCATTGCGCGCGGAATCTGCCATGCCGCGGCGGCGCTGGCCAGAGAAAGAACGCCCCGGCCTGCAGGACCGGGGCGCAAGACGGGGGAAATCCGGGCGCGAATTACTGCGCCGGGCCGGCCTCGGCGGTCTGCATCTCATGCGCCGGGGCAAGATAGCCGTTCGGCAGTTCGACCAGCGGCCCCTCCAGCGCCAGGCTTTCGGCGCGGGTGCGGACCTTGACCGCGGTGCCGCTGGGGATCTCGTCGAACAGGTCCATGATGTCCTGGTTGAACAGGCGGATGCAGCCGGCCGAGGTCGCCTTGCCGATCGAGGACGGGTCCATGGTGCCGTGGATGCGATACATGGTGTCGCGCCCGCCCTTGTAGAGATAGAGCGCGCGCGAGCCCAGCGGGTTGTCCACCCCGCCGCGCAGGCCGCCCTTCAGCGGGCCGTAAAGCTCGGGCTGGGTGCGGACCATGTTCGCCGTCGGCGTCCAGCTGGGCCAGGCATGCTTGCGGCCGATGGTGGCGGTGCCCTGGAAGTTCTTGCCGGCCTGGCCGACCGCCACGCCGAAGCGCATCGCCTCGCCGTTGCCCAGCACATGGTAGAGGAAGCGGGCATAGGGGTCGACCACGATGGTGCCCGGCGCCTCGGGACCGTTATAGGCGACGCGCTGGCGGCGGTTGCGCTCGGTCAGATAGGCGGGGCGGACGGCGTGGATCTCGATCGGCTCGCCATTCGGACCGGAATCGGTCCGGGCGCCGTAGACGCCCTGATCGGCGGCGGGCGGCTGGGCCGGGGTCTGGGGCGTGGGCGCGCAGGCGGCAAGGCCAAGGCCCATCGCCAGCATGAGCGGTGCAAGGCGCATCGGTGTTTCCCTTCGTAACGTGCCGCGCCCAGGGAGACGCGGCCGTGGCAGCAGTGACATTGCGTCAGATCACAGGCACCGTCCGAGCAGAGGACGGGCACGGTTTCTGCCCTTTTATCAGCCTTCCCGGGCCTCCGCCGTCAAGGCCGCGCCCCGCAGACCGGCGCAATCGTTACCAAACTGTTGCCGAATCGCGCGGTTTTCCGTGTCCGCCCGGCCGTAACCGGATCCGGACGCCTCGTCAGGGGCCGCGCCGGGGAACCCGGCCGCGCCGGAAATCGTTACCCCGCCAGACCGGTATTCGGGCCGGAAGCTTGAAAAGGAAGCGTTTCATGACCCTGACTGCCCTGCTTATCACCCTTATCATCGGCGCGATCGCCGGCTGGCTGGCCGGGCTGATCGTCAAAGGCCACGGCCAGGGACTGCTGATGAATATCGTCGTCGGCATCCTGGGCGCCGTCATCGCCGGCTGGCTGTTCCCCATGCTCGGGCTCGGCATGGGCGCATCGGCCCCGATCCTCGGCACGATCATCTTCGCCACCATCGGCGCGGTGATCCTGCTGGTGGTGCTGCGCCTGATCAAGCAGGCCTGATCGGAAACGAAAAGGGGGCCGCAAGCGGCCCCCTTTTGCATGGCCCGGCCGCCGGGTCAGGCGCGGGCGGGCTGCAGCGCCGGGCGCCCGGCCGTCTTCGCGCCGCGCAGGTAACGGCCATAGCCCAGGTCCTCGGCGGCGATATCCGGCCTGCGGCCCGAGATCAGGTCGGCGATCAGCCGCCCCGAGCCCGCCGACATGGTCCAGCCCAGCGTGCCGTGCCCGGTGTTCAGGTAAAGGTTCGGGATCGGCGTCGCGCCGACGATGGGCGTGCCGTCCGGGGTCATCGGGCGCAGCCCGGTCCAGAACAGCGCCTTGTCCGCATCGCCCGCCCCGCCGAACAGCTCGCCCACCGATTTCGCCAGCGTTTCCTTGCGCCGCGGGTTCAGGCTCAGGTCGTAGCCGGCGATCTCGGCCAGCCCGCCGACGCGGATGCGGTCGCCCAGGCGGGTGATCGCGACCTTGTAGGTCTCGTCCATCACCGTCGAAACCGGCGCGCGGCTTTCGTCCTGGATGTCGATGGTCAGCGAATAGCCCTTGAGCGGATAGACCGGCAGCTTCAGCCCCAGATGCCGCACTATGCGCGGCGAATAGGAACCCATGGCCAGCACATAGCGGTCGGCGGTCAGCCGGCCCTTGTCGGTGCGCACCGCGCTGATGCGGCCGCCCTCGGCCTCCAGCGCCTCGATGCTGACGCCCCAGCGGAAGGTCACGCCGGCCGCCGCCGCCATCTCGGCCAGACGGTTGGTAAAGAGGAAACAATCGCCGGTCTCGTCGCCCGGCAGGCGCAGCCCGCCGACGATCCGCTCGGCCGAACCGGCCAGCCCCGGCTCGGCGGCGACGCAGCCGTCGCGGTCCAGAACCTCGAAGGGCACGCCATCGGCCCTGAGCACCTCGATGTCCTTGCCGGCGGCGTCCAGCTGCTGCTGCTTGCGGAACACCTGCAAGGTGCCCTGCGTGCGCTCGTCATAGCGGATGCCGGTTTCGGCGCGCAGCTCGCCCAGGCAGTCGCGGCTGTATTCGGCCAGACGGACCATGCGGCTCTTGTTGACGGCATAGGCCGAGGAGGTGCAGTTCGCCAGCATCCGCGCCATCCAGGAGACGCGCTGCCAGTCCAGCCGGGGCTGGACCACCAGCGGCGCATGGCGCTGGAACATCCATTTCAGCGCCTTCAGCGGCACGCCCGGCGCTGCCCAGGGCGAGGAATAGCCGGGCGAGATCTCGCCGGCATTGGCGAAGCTGGTTTCCAGCGCCGGGCCGTCCTGCCGGTCGATCACCGTGACCTCATGCCCGGCCTTGGCCAGATACCAGGCCGAGGTGACACCCAGCACGCCCGCTCCAAGAATAATGACCTTCATCGTCGCGCACCCCCCAAATCCAAGTTGAGGGCAAGAATAGCAGCCCGTGCGGAAATGAATTCCCGATTCCGCCGCTGGATTGCGGTTCCTCGTCAAATTTATCCGAAGATATCGACAATATGTCGAATTTTCTTCGATCATCCCTGCCATTCGCGAAAGATCAGGCAGGCGCGGCAAGAATCGGCCTGCCCGATTGCAGCCCGGCGGGGCTGTGCCTAAGCTTGGCGCAATGTCCCAGGTTTCCCGGATCATGCCAGCCCCTGCCCGCAAGAGCCCCTTCGCCCCGTTCCGCCATCGCGATTTCCGCCTGCTCTGGTCGGCGACGCTGATCTCGAATTTCGGCGGGCTGGTGCAGGCGGTCGGCGCGGCCTGGATGATGACGCAGCTGACCGATTCGGCGACGCTGATCGCGCTGGTGCAGGCCTCGAACACCTTGCCGATCATGCTTTTCGCGCTGCTGTCCGGGGCGCTGGCCGACATCCTCGACCGCCGCACCCTGCTGCTGGGGGCGCAGATGTTCATGGCGCTGGTCTCGGTCCTGCTGGCGGTGCTGACCTGGCAGGGCTGGATGACGCCCCTGCTGCTCTTGTCGCTGACCTTCCTGATCGGGGTCGGGCAGGCGATCTACAACCCGCCCTGGCAAGCCAGCATGCAGGACCTGGTGCCGCGCGACGACCTGCCGGCGGCGGTGTCGCTGAACTCGGTCGGCTTCAACCTGATGCGCTCGGTCGGCCCGGCGGTGGGCGGCATCATCACCGCCGCCTTCGGTGCGGCGGCGGCCTTCGCGGTCAATGCGGTCAGCTACATCCCGCTGCTCGGCGCGCTGATGCGCTGGCATCCGGTGACGCCGCCGCGCGTCACCACGCCCGAGCCCTTCGTCGCCGCCGTGGGCGCCGGGCTGCGCTATGTGGCGCTGTCGCCGAACCTGATGCGGGTGCTGACGCGCGGGGCGCTGTTCGGCTTTTCGGCCATCGTCGTCATGGCGCTGCTGCCGCTGGTGGCCAAGCAGAACCCCTCGGGCGGCTCGCTGCTCTTCGGCCTGCTCCTGGGCTGCTTCGGCCTGGGCGCGATCTGCGGCGCGCTGATCAACCCGCATGTGCGCGAGCGACTGGACAACGAGAACGTGGTCCGCGTCGCCTTCGCCGCCTTCGGCGCCTCGGCCCTGCTGCTGGCGCTGACCGAAAGCACCTGGCTGCACGCGCTGGCCATGCTGCCGGCGGGGGCAAGCTGGGTGCTGGCACTGTCGCTGTTCAACGTCACGGTGCAGCTTTCGACGCCGCGCTGGGTGGTGGCGCGGGCGCTGGCGCTCTACCAGACCTCGGTCTTCGGCGGCATGGCGGCGGGCAGCTGGGCCTGGGGCTCGGTCGCCAACAATTACGACCTGGAGACGGCGCTGATCGCCGCCTCGGTGCCGCTGTTTCTGGGCGCGGTGCTGGGGCACTGGCTGCGCATCCCGGAATTCGGCACGCTGGACCTGGACCCGGTGAACCGCTTCCGCGAGCCCGAGCTGGCGCTTGACCTGCGCGGCCGCTCGGGCCCGATCATGGTGATGGTGGATTACGAGATCGATCAGCTGGACGTGCCGGAATTCCTGCGGCTGATGGCCTTGCGCCGCAACATCCGCCGCCGCGACGGGGCGCGCAACTGGGCGCTGCTGCGCGATCTGGAACATCCCGAACGCTGGACCGAAAGCTATCACATCGCCACCTGGGACGAATATGTCCGCCACAACCTGCGCCGCACCAAGGCCGATTTCGAGACCTATCAGGACATCAACAAGCTGCACCGCGGCAAGGAGCCGCCGGTCGTCCACCGCATGATCGAACGCCACACCGTCAGCCTGGACGACGACGTGCCGCTGGTCGGCAAGCTCGAGGTGCCCTGACCGCAAAGGCTTTACCGGCACGGAAAGCCGCACTAGCGTTTCCCCATGCTGCGCTATGTGATCCGCCGCCTGATCTCGCTTGGCCTGAGCCTGCTCGTGGCCTCGGCGCTGATCTTTTCGGTGGTCGAGCTGGTGCCGGGCGACCCGGCCGCCTTCATGCTGGGCACCGGCGCCCAGCCCGAGACGGTGGCGGCGCTGCGCCAGCAGATGGGCCTGGACCTGCCCTTGCCGCTGCGCTACCTGCACTGGCTGGGCGGCGTGCTGACCGGCGATCTGGGCCACAGCTTCACCTACAAGACGCCGGTGGCCGGGATGATCCTCGACCGCATGCAGGTCTCGCTGCCGCTGGCGCTGATGGCGCTGGCGCTGGCGGCGCTGATCGCCCTGCCCATCGGCATGTTCGCCGCCGCGCGCCGCGGCAGGGCGGGCGACACGGTGGTGATGGGGGCGACGCAGATCGGCATCGCGCTGCCGAATTTCTGGTTCGCCATGCTGCTGGTGCTGGTCTTCGCGGTGAATCTGCGGCTGCTGCCGGCCGGCGGCTTTCCGGGCTGGGACCATCCCGGCGCGGCGCTGAAATCCCTGATCCTGCCGGCTTTCGCGCTGGCCCTGCCGCAGGCGGCGATCCTGGCGCGCGTGCTGCGCTCGGCCCTGGTCGAGACGCTGGGACAGGACTACATCCGCACCGCCCGCGCCAAGGGGCTGAGCGCCGGGCAGGCATTGTCGCGCCATGCGCTGCGCAATGCGCTGATCCCGGTGCTGACCATCCTGGGGATGCAGTTTTCCTTCCTGCTGGCCGGGGCGATCATCATCGAGAATGTCTTCTACCTGCCGGGCCTCGGCCGGCTGATCTTTCAGGCCATCACCCAGCGCGACCTGATCGTGGTGCAAAGCGCGGTGCTGGTGCTGGTGGCGGCGGTGATCCTGGTCACCTTCCTTGTCGACCTGTCCTATGCGCTGGTCGACCCGAGGCTGCGCAGATGAGGGCCTCGCTGATCCTCGGCACCCTGCTTTCCGGGCTGGCGCTGGTCGCGGCGCTGGCTTCGTTCCTGTGGACGCCGGCGGACGTCACCCAGCTTGCCGTCGCGCAGAAGCTGCTGCCGCCCTCGGGCCAGCATTGGCTGGGCACCGACCATTTCGGCCGCGACATGCTGTCGATGATCATGGTCGGCGCGCGCACCTCGATCGCGGTGGCGCTGGTCGCGGTGGGCATCGGCATGGGTTTCGGCGTGCCGCTGGGCCTGCTCGCCGCGGCGCGCGGCGGCTGGATCGACGAGATCGTGATGCGCGGCAACGACCTGGTCTTCGCCTTCCCCAGCCTGGTCATCGCCATCCTCATCACCGCGGCGCTGGGGCCTTCGGCGCTGAACGCGATCATCGCCATCGGCATCTTCAACATCCCGGTCTTTGCCCGCGTCACCCGGGGCGCGGCGCTGCCGATCTGGACCTTGGACTATATCCGCGCCGCGCAGGTCGCCGGCAAGGGCGCGTCCCGCATCAGCGTCCAGCACATCCTGCCGAACATCGCCAACCTGCTGATCGTGCAGGGCACCATCCAGTTCAGCCTCGGCATCCTGGCCGAGGCGGGCCTTTCCTATGTCGGCCTTGGCGCGCAGCCGCCCACGCCCAGCTGGGGCCGGATGCTGGCCGAGGCGCAGACCATGGTGGCGCTGGCCCCGCATGTCGCCATTATCCCCGGCCTGGCCATCGTCGTCACCGTGCTGGGCCTCAACCTGCTGGGCGACGGCTTGCGCGACGCGCTGGACCTCAGATTGCGCAGGTCGCCATGATCGAACTCGCCAATCTCTCGGTCGAGATCGGCGCGCATGAGATCCTGCGCGACCTCGACCTGCAATTGCCGCCCGGCCGGATCACCGGGCTGGTCGGCGAAAGCGGCTCGGGCAAGTCCATGGCGGCGCTGGCGATCATGGGCCTTCTGCCCGAGGGCATGCGGGCCGAGGGCCGGGTTAACCTGGACGGCCTGAACCTGCTGGAACTGCCCGAGCGGGAGCTGTGCCGCATCCGCGGCAAACGCATCGGCATGATCTTTCAGGAGCCGATGACGGCGTTGAACCCGCTGATGACCATCGGCGACCAGGTGGCCGAGGTGCTGCGTATCCATCAGCGCCTGGACCGCAAGGCGGCGCTGGAACGTGCCCGCGACCGGCTGGACCGCGTCGGCCTGACCGCGCCGCGCTTTCCGCTGACGCTTTACCCGCACCAGCTTTCGGGCGGCCAGCGCCAGCGCGTCGCCATCGCGCTGGCCATCGCGCTGCGCCCCGACCTGCTGATCGCCGACGAGCCGACGACCGCGCTGGACGTGACCACGCAGGCCCGCATCCTCGACCTGCTGCGCGGGCTGGTGCGGGACGAGGGGATGGCGCTGCTGCTCATCACCCACGACCTTGCGGTGGTCTCGGGCATCGCCGACCGCGTGGCGGTCATGCAGCAGGGCCGCATCGTCGAGGAGGGTCCGACCGAGACGGTGTTCCGCCAGCAAAGCCACCCCTATACCCGGGCGCTGTTCGCCGCCTCGACCCATCAGCCGCGGCTGGTGCTGCCCGCCACGAAACCCCGGCCGCTGCTGCAGGTGGACGGGGCGGTGCGCGAATACCCCCTGCCCCGCCGCGGCCTGACCGCGCCGCGCGGCAGCCTGCGGGCGGTGGACGGGGTCAGCTTTCGCATCGAGGCCGGGGAATCGGTCGGACTGGTCGGCGAATCCGGCTGCGGGAAATCGACGCTGACGCGGGCGATCCTGGGCCTCGATCCGCTGCAGGGCGGCCGCATCCTGCTGGACGGGCAGGAAATCCGCGCCGGCCGTGCCATGCCGGCCGATCTGCGCGCCAGGATGCAGGTGGTGTTCCAGGACCCGTTCGGCAGCTTCGATCCGCGCTGGCGGGTCGAGCGGCTGGTGGCCGAACCCTTCCACCTGACCGGCCTGCCCCGCGACTGGCGCGAACAGGTGGCCGAGGCGCTGTTCGAGGTCGGAATCACCGGCGCCGAGGCCATGCGCCGGCGCATCCACGAATTCAGCGGCGGCCAGCGCCAGCGCATCGCCATCGCCCGGGCGCTGATCATCAAGCCGCGGCTGATCGTGCTGGACGAGGCGGTCAGCGCCCTGGACGTGCGGGTGCGGGCGCAGGTGCTGGACCTGCTGGCGCGGCTGCGGGTCAGCCATGGCCTGTCCTACCTGTTCATCAGCCACGACCTGGCGGTGGTGCGCCAGATCACCGACCGGGTGCTGATCATGGAGAAAGGCCGCATCGTCGAAAGCGGCCCGACCCACGCGGTGATGCAGGCGCCGCAGCACGCCTATACCCAAAGCCTGCTGGCCGCGACGCCGAGGATCCCGCCAGAATGGCAGGCTCACGAACAGGTCAGCGGGGTTGCACTTTCTTCGCCCGAACCATAGGTGCTGCGGGCTTGTTGAACGCAGACCCGAAGATGACACGCACAGATCACGGCCAGGGCCCGGCCATGGGCCGAAAATCCCGCCCGCCAGCGGCAAGACCCGGCCGGGGCGGCCTGGGCGGCGGCCCCTTGCCAGCGATGCCCGAATCGCCGATTCCCGACTGGGCGCCGCGCAACCGCACGCCCGATCCGCGGACCGAAGGCCCCGCACGCCCGGACACCTGCGGCGCCGAAAATCGCAATCCGGGGAAAAGCCAAAGCCACGCCCGACGGCAGGGCTTGCAACTTGCTGAATTTCCATGACCTTCATGGCAGCGGTCCGGCAGGCCCGGCCGTAACGACAACAGGCCCCGCGCAGCCGCAGGGCCTGTTGCTCCTCCCCTGTCATGGCGGCCAGCCTCCCCGCGTAGCCGCCCAGGTATCCTTCTGATCAGGCGTTGATCAATTCCGCCTGACGCACGATCACTTGTGCCTGACGGATGGACGCTATGTCAACCAGTCTACCTTTGTATACGGTCGCGCCGGCGCCGGTCCGTTTGGCCTCTTCCATCGCCGCCAGGATCTCGCGCGCCTCGGTCACCGCCTTTTCGCTGGGCGAGAACACCTCGTTCGCCAGCGCCACCTGCTTGGGATGGATCGCCCATTTGCCCACCATGCCCAGCGTGGCCGAGCGACGGGCCTGCGCCCGGAAACCCTCGTCGTCGCTGAAATCGCCGAAGGGGCCGTCGACCGGCAGCACGCCATGGGTGCGGCAGGCGGCGACGATGGCGGTCTGCGCCCAATGCCAGGGGTCCGACCAGTATTTCGCGCCCTCATGCAGCATGTAGTAGTTTTCCTGGGTGCCGCCGATGCCGGTGGTGGCCATGCCCATGCTGGCGGCGAAATCCGCCGCGCCCAGGCTCATCGCCTGCAGCCGCGGGCTCGCGGCGGCGATCTCCTCGACATGGGCGATGCCGGCGGCGGATTCGATGATCACCTCCAGCCCGATGCGCTTCTGCCGGCCCTTGGCGGCCTCGATGGCGGTCACCAGCGCGTCCACGGCATAGATGTCGGCGGCATTGCCGACCTTGGGGATCATGATCAGGTCCAGCCGCTCGCCGGCCTGCTCCAGCAGGTCCACCACGTCGCGATACCACCAGGGCGTGTCCAGCCCGTTGATGCGGACCGACAGCGTCTTGGTTCCCCAGTCGATGTCGCCGATGGCCTGGATGATGTTGCGCCGCGCCTGCTCCTTGTCGTCCGGCGCCACCGAATCCTCCAGATCCAGGTTGATGACATCGGCGGCCGAGCCGGCCATCTTGGCAAACAGCGCCTCGCGCGAGCCGGGTCCGAAAAGCTGGCAGCGGTTCAGGCGGGCGGGCGGGGCGGGTTGCGTGCGGAAGGACATGGCGTGCCTTTCGGGTAAGGATGTTTCAAACGTTGCTGCAAAACTGATAGATAGTTGCTGCATCTGCATCAAGCTGATTTTGCGCCTGCGAAAACGCCCGCATCTTGACGCCCTGCCGCTTTCGGCGCAGGACCGCGTTGCAAGCCTCTGGGACAGGAGAAACGACATGACCCGCACCGTCTATCTGAATGGCGACTACCTGCCGGAAACCGAGGCCAGGGTATCGATCTTCGACCGCGGCTTCGTGATGGGCGACGGCGTCTACGAGGTGACCAGCGTGCTGGACGGCAAGCTGCTGGATTTCGCCGGCCACATGAAGCGCCTGACCCGCTCGCTGGCCGAGCTGGGCATGGGCAACCCGCTGACGGACGAGGAATGGCTTCACGCGCATCGCCAGCTGGTGACGCTGAACGACGTGACCGAGGGCATGGTCTATCTGCAGGTGACGCGCGGCAATCCCGGCGACCGCGACTTCGCCTATCCGCCCGAGGACACGCCGCAGACCGTTGTGATGTTCACCCAGTCCAAGCCCGGCCTCGCCGCCAATCCGCAGGCGAGAACCGGCCTCCGGGTGATCTCGATCCCCGACCTGCGCTGGCACCGGCGCGACATCAAGACGGTGCAGCTGCTCTATCCCTCGATGGCCAAGATGGAGGCCAAGGCCAGGGGCGCCGACGACGCCTGGCTGGTCGAGGACGGCTTCGTGACCGAGGGCACCTCGAACAACACCTATATCGTCAAGGACGGCAAGATCGTCACCCGCCCGCTGTCGAACGACATCCTGCACGGCATCACCCGCGCCTCGCTGCTGCGCTATGCCGCCGAGGCGCAGATGCAGATCGAGGAACGCCCCTTCACCATCGAAGAGGCGCAGGCCGCGGACGAGGCCTTCTTCACCTCGGCCTCGGCCTTCGTGCTGCCGGTGGTCGAGATCGACGGCGTGAAGCTGGGCCAGGGCACGCCCGGCCCGGTGGCGACCCGCCTGCGCGAACTCTATCTGGAGGAATCGCTGAAGACGGCGGTCTGAGCCGCGACCAGCGGAAACCCAAGGGGCGCGCGGGACAGCCCGCGCGCCCCTTCGCGTTCCCTCCCCCGGGGATCAGGTCGCGGCGGTCTCGCGCACCAGGCTGATCGCGCGCACGTCGCGGGCCAGCGTGTCGCGCAGGATGGCGATGTCCTCGCCGTTCAGCACCACGCGCACATCGTCGCCGTCCTGCACCAGCTCGTATTCCTCGTCGCCGGCATAATCCTCGGCCAGGGTGATGGTGATGTTGTCCGCACCGCCATAGGCGATATCCGCCGCGCCGCCCGCATCGCTGCGCAGCATGATCAGATCCGCGCCGTCGCCGCCATCGACGATGTCGCCCGCCCCGGCATGGATCGTGTCGTTGCCCTCGCCGCCCAGCAGCGTATCCGGCCGCTCGGGGTCCGAGGCATCGGGCGACAGGATCAGGTCGTCGCCCTCCTCGCCGTCGATATAGACCGAACCGCCGTGATCCTCGATCCGGTCGTCGCCCTCGCCGCCGGTGATCGAGTGATGGCCCAGATTGGTGATGATCGTGTCATTGCCCAGCCCGCCGTCGATGGTATCGCTGCCCTCGTCGGCGCCCAGGTCCAGCGCGCCGTAAAGGTCGTCCCCGCTGCCCAGATAGATCTCGTCGTCGCCGCTGCCCGCCAGGACCGTATCGTCGCCATAGCCCGCGCCGATCAGGTCGTTGCCCGAACCGCCATCGATCAGGTCGTCGCCGTCATAGCCCAGGATGCCGTCATCGCCGTCGGTGCCGGTCAGGACATTGTCCTCCTCGTCGCCCTCGATCAGCGCATCGCCATGCAGCCGGGGATCGTCGGCGGGCCCTTCCGGCGGATGGTCGTCGTCATTGCCGGATACCAGCGAGCCGATACCGACAAGGCCCAGCAAGCCCAGCATCAGGAAAATGGTCTGGTTCATCACGAAGTCTCCAAAGCGGTCGCCGGCAAGATAGACCGGCCCCGCCCCGCCCGGCAACCGCCGGAACACGCCCGGGTTCTTTCTTGGGCAAATATCCCGCAGAGGGAGTCCGCCGCGCCCGCGGCGGACGGGGGACGCGAAGTCCCCCTGCGGCGCCGCCGCCGGTCAGTGCCCCAGGATCTGGGACAGGAACAGCTTGGTGCGTTCGGAGCGGGGGTTGTTGAAGAACTCCTTCGGGGTGTTCTGCTCGACGATCTGGCCCTGGTCCATGAAGATCACCCGATGCGCCACCGCCTGGGCGAAGCCCATCTCATGGGTGACGCACAGCATGGTCATGCCGTCCTCGGCCAGCTCGATCATGGTGTCCAGCACCTCCTTGATCATCTCGGGATCCAGCGCCGAGGTCGGCTCGTCGAACAGCATGATCCGCGGCCGCATGCACAGCGCCCGGGCGATGGCGACGCGCTGCTGCTGGCCGCCCGACAGCTGGCCGGGATATTTATGGGCCTGCTCGGGGATCTTGACCTTGGTCAGGAAATGCATGGCCGTCTCCTCGGCCTCGCGCTTGGGGATCTTGCGCACCCAGATCGGCGCCAGCGTGCAGTTCTCGAGGATGGTCAGATGCGGGAACAGGTTGAAATGCTGGAACACCATGCCGACCTCGGAGCGCACCTTGTCGATGTTCTTCAGGTCGTTGGTCAGCTCGGTCCCGTCCACGATGATCTTGCCGGACTGGTGCTCCTCCAGCCGGTTGATGCAGCGGATCAGCGTGGACTTGCCCGAGCCCGAGGGCCCGGCGATGACGATGCGCTCGCCCCGGCTGACCACCAGGTCGATGTCGCGCAGCACGTGGAAGGTGCCATACCATTTGTTGAGCTTGACGATCTCGATCGCGGTCTCGTCGCTCAGGGCGGGGGCGGGTGCGGTTCCGGTGGTCATGCAGGTCTCCTCAGCGGTGGTCGCGCTTCAGCCGGCGTTCCAGATACATGGAATAGCGCGACATGCCGAAGCAGAGGATGAAGAAGATCGCGCCGACGAAGATGTAGGGCTCCCAATAGGCGCCTTTCCATTCGAAGCTTGCGCGGATGGTGTCGGCCATGGCCTTCAGCGGGTCGAAGAGCCCGACGAAGACGACCAGCGTCGTGTCCTTGAACATGCCGATGAAGGTCGAGACGATGCCGGGGATCGAGATCTTCAGCGCCTGCGGCAGGATGATCAGCCGCTGCGCCTTCCAGTAGTCCAGTCCCAGCGCGTCGGCGGCCTCGTATTGGCCCTTGGGCAGGGCGGCCAGCCCGCCGCGGATCACCTCGGCCATATAGGCGGCGGCGAACAGCGTCACCATGATGATGACCCGCAGGATGATGTCGAAATTCGTGCCCGGCGGCAGGAAATAGTTCAGAAGCAGCGAGGCCACGAACAAGAGCGTGATCAGCGGCACGCCGCGGATGAACTCGATGAACATCACCGCCAGCATCTTGATCACCGGCAGGTCCGAGCGCCGCGCCAAGGCCAGGATCACCCCCAGCGGCAGGGACAGCGCGATGCCGGCGACGCCGATGGTGATCGACAGCACAAAGCCGCCGAACTGGTCCGAGGAGACCGGGCGCAGCCGCAGCGGCAGCATCCCCGCCAGCGCCGAAGCCAGCGGCCCGGCCAGCAGCAGCCACCAGGCCGCGGCCGCCACCACCCCCAGCGCAAAGGCCAGCAGGCCGAAACGCGAGGCCAGCAGACGCCAGACCGCGAAGCCGATGCCGAAGCCGGCCAGCACCATCGCCTCGCTCCACAGCGATCCGCCCCAGAGCAGCCAGACGGCGATGAAGGGATAGACCAGGCTGGCCAGCAGCGACCATTGCGGCCGGGTCTCGATCAGCGCCGACCAGAGCAGCATCAGCGCCGCCATTCCCAGCAGCGCCCCGGTGCCGGCGCCCAGCAGCGCGGCGATGACGAAGGTCAGCACCACCGACAGGCCCAGCACCACGCGCCGCGCCCGGGCGCTGTCGGCAAACAGCACCGGCGCCAGCGCCAGGAACAGCAGGCCGAAGGCCAGCACCGGGCGCCAGTAAAGCGCCTGCGGGTAGAAGCCGAACAGGAACTGGTTCCAGCGATGCTTGATCAGCGCGAAGCAGGCGCCCGAGGCGCCCTGCCCCCAGGTCTCGGCGATGATCTGCCGGCATTCGGCCATGCTGCCGGCGTTCCAGACCGAATGCGAGAGCCAGGGGCCGACGGTGCCGACCACCAGCCAGACGATGCCCAGCCCGACAAAGGTCAGCGCGATGTTCAGCGGCCCCGAGAACAGGTTCTCGCGCAGCCATTTGATCGCGCCGGATTCGGCCAGCGGCGGCGGCTCGGGCGGCAGCATGGTCTCGCGCACATAGGCGACGGTTTCGGAATGCGTCTCGCTCATCTCACCGCTCCTTCAGCTTGACGCGGGCGTTGAAGATGTTCATCCCGGCCGAGATGATCAGGCTGAGCGCCAGATAGATGCCCATCATCAGCACCATGCATTCCATCTCGCGCCCGGTCTGGTTCAGCGTGGTGCCGCCCAGCGTGCCGCGCAGGTCCATGTAGCCGACGGCGATGGCCAGCGAGCTGTTCTTGGTCAGGTTCAGGTATTGCGAGATCAGCGGCGGCACGATCACCCGCAGCGCCTGCGGCAGAACCACCAGCGACATGGTGCGGCGCGGCCGCAGGCCCAGGGCAAAGGCCGCCTCGGTCTGGCCCTTGCTGACCGCCAGGATGCCGGCGCGCACGATCTCGGCGATGAAGGCGCCGGTATAGAGCGTCAGCGCCAGCCACAGCACCACGAAGGCGTTGTCGAGGTTGATGCCGTCGGCGAAGTTGAAGCCGCGCAGCACCGGCGGGATCAGGTGCAGGCCGAAATACCAGGTCAGGAACAGCACCGGCACGGCGAACATCGCCAGGCTGATCCACCAGGTCCGCGGCCGCTTGCCGGTCCGGTCCTGCACCCGCTGCGCCCAGCGCCGCAGCACGCGCCAGCCGGTCCAGGCGGCGGCGATGACCACGGCAAAGGCGATGAAGGCCCAGCTGATCCCCTCGCGCCCCAGCGACAGGGTGCCGGGCGGGTTGGTCATGCCGATCGAGGGGATGGCGGTATAGCGGTTGGTCGGCGCGATCATGTCGAACAGGATCATGTCCGCGGCCGGGTTCTCGCCCCGATAGGCGTTGGGCGGCGGCATGACCTCGGTAAAGATCGCAAGGCAGACCAGGATCCACAGAAGCAGGGGAATGTTGCGGAAGACCTCGACATAGATCGTCATCAGCCGCGCGATCAGCCAGTTCGAGGACAGGCGCAGCACACCCACGATCACGCCCAGGATCGTCGCCGCGATGCAGCCCAGGATCGAGACCAGCAGCGTGTTCAGCAGCCCGATCACGGTGGCGCGCAGATGGGTATCGTCGGAATTGTACGGGATCAGCTGCTGGGGAATGTCATATCCCGCGCGGCGGAAAAGGAAATCGAAGCTGAGCGTCTTGCCCATGGCGGACAGGTTGCGCAGCGTGTTGTCGATCAGCCAGCTCGCCGCCAGCATCACCAGGATGAAGACGATGGCTTGCAGGGTCAGCGAGCGATAGCGCCGATCATAGATCAGCATCGACAACCGGAACGGCGGAGTGTCCGCCCCCGTGTAGGTGACCATGTATTAACCCCCTGTATCCGGCTGAATTCGGGCCTTTGGCCTCTGGCTTGCCGGCTTGTCATGTGCGGGCGGGGGATGCGCCCCCGCCCGCCCTTGTCGGATGCGCTTACCGGAACGGCATCGCATACATCAGGCCGCCCTGGGTCCATTGCGCGTTCAGGCCGCGCGCCAGGCCGATGGGGGTCTGTTCGCCGATGGTGGCGGCGAAGATCTCGCCATAGTTTCCGCCGGCCTTGATGGCGCGCTTCGCCCATTCGGCGTCCAGCCCGATCATCTTGCCCAGCTCGTCGGTGGTGCCCAGCAGGCGCTGCACCTCGGGATTCTGCGAGGATTTCGCCAGCTCGTCGATATTGGCCGAGGTGACGCCGTATTCCTCGGCCGCGATCAGCGCGTAAAGCGTCCAGCGCGCGATGTCGCCCCAGTTGTTGTCGCCGTGGCGCACCGCCGGGCCCAGCGGCTCCTTCGAGATGATCTCGGGCAGGATGATGTGGTTTTCCGGGTCCGCGAAGCTGGCGCGGGTCGCGGCCAGGCCCGAGGCGTCAGTGGTATAGGCGTCGCAGGCGCCGGCCATGTATTGCTGTTCGCCCTCGGCGTTGCTGTCGATGTTGACCGGCCGGTATTCCATGTTGTTGGCCTTGAAATAGTCGGCCAGGTTCAGCTCGGTCGTGGTGCCGGTCTGGATGCAGATCGTGGCGCCGTTCAGCTCCTTGGCCGAGGAAACGCCCAGGTCCTTGCGGACCATGAAGCCCTGGCCGTCGTAATAGTTCACGCCGATGAAGTCGAGCTTGAGGTCGGTGTCGCGCTGGAAGGTCCAGGTCGAGTTGCGGGCCAGCAGGTCCACCTCGCCCGAGGAGAGCGCGGTGAAGCGGGTCTGCCCGGTCGTCGGCACGTATTTCACCTTGGTCGCGTCGCCCAGCACCGCGGCGGCCATGGCCTTGCAGAAGGCGACGTCGAAGCCGGACCAGTTGCCGTTCGCGTCCGGGGCGGCAAAGCCGATCAGGCCGGTGTTCACGCCGCAGTTCAGCACGTCGCGGGCCTTGACCTCCCTCAGCGTGTCGCCTTCCGCGGCCAGAGCACCCGAGGCCGCCAGGGCGACCGCCGTTACCGAGCCGAAGAATACTGATTTCTTCATTGATTTCCCCACTGTTGTTCCCGGTCTCGCCCAGGAATGAGCCGATGCGAGGCCCGTTGGCGAGCCCGTTTGAGCAAGGAGCGTTTATGCCCCCATAAGCGGCATTGTGCCGATGGAGGGCGATGCGTCAAGAAAGAACCCAAACGAACCGTTTCAGCCGCGGCTGAGACGCCAGAACCGCTCAGAATCGCGCATGGCGGCCAGGCGGGCGGCGGCGGCCTCGTCGGCCTCGGCGTCGCGGCCCCAGCGTTGTGCCTGAAATTCCTCGTCGATCCGGGACAGGGCATGGGCCGTCTCGGCATCGATCCGGCCGCGGATCACCGCCAGCCCCAGGATCAGCGAGCCGGGCAGGGTCACGAGATCGTGCAGTGCCGTCAGCCCGAACGGGTCCAGCGCCGCGACTTCTGCCTGAAGTTTCAGCAGCACCGCCGGGTCCTGCGGCACCGGGATCACGCCATGGGTGATGCGCAGGGGCGCCCTGAGCTCGGTCGCCGCCCAGTCGATCAGCGGGTCCCAGCCCGCGGCCTGGGCGCGCACCAGCGCCTCGGGCGCCTCGGCGCGATAGGACAGAAGGTCGGTGCCGCCGTAATCGCCCAGCATCGCCGCAACCTCGTGGAACTGCGGCACGACCTTCTCGATGGCCGAATTGGCGGCGCGGGTCAGCGGCATGCGGTTGGGGTCGATCACCTCGTGCACCGCCTGCCATTCCCCGGCGACGGCCAGCGCCAGCGCCTCGGTCGGCAGGCGCAGCGGCTGCTTGCCCGGGGTGCGCAAGGGGCGCTCGTCCAGCAGCACGGCCCAGGCGCCCTCTTCCTTGTGGATCGCGACCGAGGCCCAGAAGCGCCGCGCCTTCCATTCACTCATCGGCCCACTCCAGCAATGCCCGGGTCAGCGCGGGATAATCCGGCGCGACCAGCCGCGCCCCGGCCGCCTGCAGGGCCTCGGCCGGGCAGAAGCCCCAGCCGACGCCGAAACCGGCCATGCCAGCCGCCCGCGCCATTTCCATGTCGAAGGTGGAATCGCCGACCATCACCGCCCGCCCGGCGCCCACGCCGGTTTCCGACAGCGCGCTTTCCAGCATCGCCGGATGCGGCTTCGAGGGATGGCCGTCGGCCGATTGCCGGGTGACGAAACGCGCGGTCAGCCCATGCGCATCCAGAATCGCCGCCAGCCCCCGCGCCGGCTTGCCGGTGGCGATGCCCAGCGCCACACGGTCCAGCGAGGCCAGCG
Source organism: Paracoccus sp. J39 (assembly GCF_000518925.1). Taxonomy (NCBI): domain Bacteria; kingdom Pseudomonadati; phylum Pseudomonadota; class Alphaproteobacteria; order Rhodobacterales; family Paracoccaceae; genus Paracoccus; species Paracoccus sp. J39. The sequence continues at coordinate 108,632 of NZ_JAEN01000015.1, forward strand.
CATCAAGGCAGTCCAGCGCGCCGGGATAAAGCGGCGGCAGCGCCCCGGCCGCGCGCGCGGCGATGAAGGATTCGCGATAGCCGGCCACCACGCGCTCGTGCAGATCGGGGCCTGCGCCGGGCAGCAGCCGCTCGACCGCGACCGGCAGCGACAGGCCGACGATGGACAGGATGCGCGCGGGCTCCATCTCGGGCAGGCCGGCGGCGCTCATGCCGTGATTCATCGCCTGGGTGATTTCCTGCTGGCTGTCCACCAGCGTGCCGTCGATGTCGAAGATGACCAGTCTCATGGCGGCCTATGCGGGATCGGCAAAGGGGTCTTCGGGCACGTCCTGCTCGGCCCAGCCCAAAGTCTTCCAGGTGCGCGCCATATGCTCGGGCAAGGGCGCGGTGACGGTGATCAGCTTCTTGGTGATCGGATGCTCGAAGCGGATCATGCGGGCGTGCAGATGCAGCTTGCGGCTGATCTCTCCGCCCAGCTGGGCGCCCCAGCCGTCGCCCAGGTTCTCCTGCCCCGAGCCGCCATATTTGCCGTCGCCGACGATGGGATGGCCGATCTCGGCCATATGGGCACGCAGCTGGTGGGTGCGGCCGGTGACGGGCACCATGGCCACCCAGGCGACCCGGCCGCCCAGCGCGTCCAGCACCGCGTAATCGGTATGGGCGCGCTTGGCGCCCTCGGTCGCCGCGACATCCGAGGGATGCACGGCCATCATCTTCTCGCCCTCGCCGCCCCGGCCGCGGCCCGGCGCCTTCACCAGCCCGTATTTGATCGAGCCCATGCGCGGATGCGGCACGCCCGCCACGGCGGCCCAGTAGATCTTGCGGGTCAGCCGGTGCCGGAACGCCTCGGACAGCGCGCGGGCGATGCGGTCGGTGCGCGCCAGCAGCAGCACCCCCGACGTGTCCTTGTCCAGCCGGTGCACCAGCTTCGGCCGGTCCTTGTAGCCGAACATCAGCGCCTCGGTCAGCCCGTCCACATGCCGGTCGCCCTGCCCCGAGCCGCCCTGCGAGGGCAGGCCCGGCGGCTTGTTCAGTGCGATGACGTGCTCGTCCCGCCACAACACGCAGGACTGGATCATCTCGGCATCCGACAGCTTGACGCGCGGCTTCGCCGCCGGCGCGGGGGCGGCGCCCTCGGGCAAAGGCGGCACGCGCACCTCCTGCCCGGCCTCGATGCGGGTATTGGCCCTGACCCGGCCGCCATCGACGCGCAACTGGCCGGTCCGGCACCATTTCTCGACCGCGCCCTGGGTCAGCTGCGGAAACCGCTTCTTGAGCCAGCGGTCGATGCGCTGCTCGCCCTCGTCCGCGCCGACGCGAATGGTCTGCACGCTGCTCATGCGAAGATCCCCCGGCCAAGGGCCAGCCCGGCGGTCACCGCCGCCAGCGACAGCAGCACCGAACCCAGCACATAGCCGAGCGCGGTGACGGCGGCGCCGCGCTCCCACAGGGTCATGGTGTCCAGCGCAAAGGCGGAAAAGGTGGTGAAGCCGCCCAGCATCCCGGTCAGCAGGAAGGGCGCCAGATGCTGGCCGCCCCGATGCGCCAGCAAGGCCGCCAGCAGGCCCATCGCCAGGCAGCCGGCGATGTTCACGCTCAGCGTGCCCAGCGGGAAGCCGGGGGTCAGCCGGCCGGCCAGGATATTGACCCCGTAGCGCGCCGCGGAACCCAAGGCCCCACCCAGCGCGACCTGAAGGAAGGTATGTTTCATGCTTTGTCCTCTGCCCGCCGCTTCTGGCGCAGCCCGGCGAACCATTCAACGCGCTTTTTCAGATCGCGCTCGAATCCGCGCTCGACGGGCAGGTAGAACACGGGGCGCTTCATGCCGTCGGGGAAATAGTTCTGGCCCGAGAAGGCGTCCTCGGCATCGTGGTCATAGGCATAGCCGGCGCCGTAACCCTGTTCCGACATCAGCCCGGTCGGCGCGTTCAGGATATGCTTGGGCGGCATCTGGCTGCCCGAGCGCCGCGCCAGGTCGCGCGCCGCCTTGTAGGCGGCATAGCCCGCGTTCGATTTCGGCGCCAGCGCCAGATAGATCGTCGCCTGCGCCAGCGCCAGTTCGCCCTCGGGGCTGCCCAGGCGTTCGTAAAGCGCCCAGGCGTCCAGGCAATGGCGCTGCGCCGCCGGATCGGCCAGGCCGATATCCTCGATCGCCATGCGGGTCAGGCGCCGGGCAAGATAGCGCGGGTCCTCGCCGCCCTCGAGCATCCGCGACAGCCAGTAAAGCGCCGCGTCCGGGTCGCTGCCGCGCACCGATTTGTGCAGGGCCGAGATCAGGTTGTAATGCTCGTCGCCGGACTTGTCGTATTTCGCCGCACGCCGCATCAGCCGCTGCGCCATCTGGTCGGTGTCGAGCTTGCCGGTCGCCCTCCAGGCCATCACCTGCTCGATCAGGTTCAGCGCCGCGCGGCCGTCGCCGTCGGCCATTTCCAGCAGCCGGTCGCGGGCCTCGCCGGTCAGCGGCAGGGCGCGGCCCAGCTCCTGCTCGGCGCGCTGCGCGAGGCGTTCCAGGTCCGCAAGGCTCAGCCGCTCCAGCACGATGACCTGGGCGCGGGACAGCAGGGCGGCGTTCAGCTCGAAACTGGGATTCTCGGTGGTGGCACCGACCAGGGTGATGGTGCCGTCCTCCATATGCGGCAGGAAACTGTCCTGCTGCGCCTTGTTGAAGCGATGGATCTCGTCGACGAACAGCAGCGTGCCGCGGCCCTGGCTCCGGCGCAGGCGGGCGGCCTCGAACACCTTGCGCAGTTCCGGCACTCCGGAAAAGATCGCCGAGATCTGCACGAAGGCCAGGTCCGTCTCTTGTGCCAGAAGCCGGGCGATGGTGGTCTTGCCGACCCCTGGCGGTCCCCAGAGGATCAGCGAGGACAGGCTGCCGGCGCCGAGCATGGCGCCCAGCGGGCCGTCGGGGCCAAGCACCTTGTCCTGGCCAACGACATCGGACAGCCGCGCCGGACGGATCCGGTCGGCAAGGGGGCGGGCGGCGCTGCGCGCGGGTTCGCCCAAGGGGGGCTCTGTGTCGAATAGGTCTGCCATGCGGGCGACATGTTACGCCGCCCGCATCACCTGCGAAAGGCCCTCCTCCTGGCGTCGTGCATCAGTGCATCTTGGCCGCCAGGTTGATCGAGACGCACTGGAAATAGCCGTCGTCGATCCAGACCACCGGACCCATGGCCTGCGCGTCCAGACCGCAGGGCACCAGCCAGCGCGGCCAGGTCGAGGCGACCAGGCAGACCAGGCGCGAGGCGCCAAGCTCACGGGCCGAATTGGTCATCTCGTGCACGAGGTTCAGGTGCACGCGCCGCCGCTCGCGCTGCGGGATGGTATGGTCCACGAACAGCCGGCTGGCTTCCCAGGTGCCGGCCTCGACCGGCGCCGGTTCGTCCAGCAGGTTCTGCGGGATCGAGCCGCCCAGCAGGTCCAGCTGGGCATCGCGGATCATGTAGGAATACATGCCGCAGCGCGCCGTGGTGGGCGTCAGGCGCACGCCGGCCAGCACCCGGCCGTTTTCATGGATCGCCACCCAGCGGCTCATGGGCGTGTCGTACTGGTCGAACTCCATGTCGTCCGTCTGGGGCAGGTTCCAGCGCTTCTGGACGATGAAGCTCTGCTTGCGGGCGCGGAAGATATTCGCGAAGAGCTCGCCGTGATTGTGGAGGTTGGCGAAGGAAAGTGTGGTGGTCTGCATGGTCTTCTCCTGGGGTTCTTTGTGGTGGTGGCCCCCAGGTGTAAACCGCAACGGCGGACGGACCGTATTACAGCAAGCGGTAGTCCTTGGCCCGTTGCAGCGCCTCGGCCGTCGTGCGCGCCATGAGTCGTTCGCGTGCCGAGATGAGACGTGCCTTGAATGCGCTTTCCGTAATACCAAGCTTGGCAGCCGCCGCTGCATGACGATCGCCCTCTGCGATACACCGAAGGGCCTCTTGCTGAGCCTTCGTCAGGCTCTCCGGCGGCTCTGTGATATCGTGAAGCCGTCGTACCATTGTCGAGATCGCTTCGATCTCGTCATCCGTGAATTCCCGTTTGTCATGGGCAAAGCAGCAAATCGTGCGCGACTTGATCGGGCCGTGCGCCACCGCCAGCCCGTAGCGCAGGCCATGATCCGCGGCGTCCTGAAGAATCGAAAACGGGTCCGGGATGGGCAGCACGCTCCATCGGCAGGCCCCGGTCGTCGAGAAGCCCCAGGCGATGGTGGGGTCGCGCAGGGCATAGGCCCGTTCGGAATAGCGCTGAGCCCATTCCTTGTTATAGGTCTGGAACTGCATCAGCGGTGCAGCAAAACGAATGTGCAGCCCGATGAAATAGCCCGCCGGAGCGAGCTTTTTCAGCTTGGCGAGTGCTGCATTGATTTCCGCGCGAGATGACATGACGTTTTGGACAGATTGCGTTTTCTTCGAGTTACCAGGAAAAATGGCACGGTTCACAGTGTATTCAAGCAATACCGTGCTTGCGAGCGACGTTTTTCGGACTGCCGTCGGGTCAACTCGGCGGCACTTTGGGCATAGCCGCCTTTCCCCGCCGAGCGCAAGACGCGCCGCGATCCTGCAATTCCCGTATGTTTTCCGAAGGCGCATGCAACCATTTGGAGAAAATGAACAGATCGGTTCATTTTGCGCATGCCGGGCAACAATCGCGTGACTGTTGCAAAAAGCCCGCAGCCATTGCTGTGGCTGCGGGCTTATACGATCGCTTAACCCTAAGAAAGAGTTAAATTTCTTACGATTCGTCAGCAGCCGATTCGGCTTCCAGGCGGGCGCGGTCGCCCGCACCTTTGGCGCTGGTGTCGCGCTCGACGAATTCGATGATTGCCATCGGGGCCATGTCGCCATAGCGGAAGCCGGCTTTCAGGATACGGACATAGCCGCCCTGACGGTCCTTGTAGCGCGGGCCCAGCACCTCGAAGAGCTTGGCGACGTGATCGTCCTGCTTGAGCTGGGCGGCCGCCTGACGGCGGGCATGCAGATCGCCGCGCTTGGCCAGCGTGATCAGCTTCTCGACGATGGGACGCAGTTCCTTGGCCTTGGGCAGGGTGGTCTTGATCTGCTCATGCTCGATCAGCGAGCCGGCCATGTTGGCGAAGAGCGCCTTGCGGTGCTCGTGGGTGCGGTTCAGACGGCGATAGCCGCGGGCGTGACGCATGATGTTTCTCCTTCACGTCTTTTGCTTTGTCCGGCAGCCCATGCGTTGCGGGCCGCTCTCCTTGGGGCGGAATGCCCGGTCTTCCGGGGCGCCATGCCGGGCATGGCACCCCGGTATTCCTTAGAACTGGTCGTCGAAACGCTTGGCCAGATCCTCGATGTTCTCCGGCGGCCAGTCCACGACATCCATGCCGAGATGCAGGCCCATGCTGGACAGCACCTCCTTGATCTCGTTCAGCGACTTGCGGCCGAAGTTCGGGGTGCGCAGCATCTCGGCCTCGGTCTTCTGGATCAGGTCGCCGATATAGACGATGTTGTCGTTCTTGAGGCAGTTGGCCGAACGCACCGAAAGCTCCAGCTCGTCCACCTTCTTCAGCAGGCGCGGGTCGAATTCCAGCCCGTCCTCGGCATCCGAGCGGGTAGCGGTTTCCGGCTCGTCGAAGTTCACGAAAACCGAAAGCTGGTCCTGGATGATGCGCGCGGCATAGGCCACGGCGTCTTCCGGGGTCAGCGAACCGTCGGTTTCGACCTTCATCGTCAGCTTGTCATAGTCCAGAACCTGCCCCTCGCGGGTCGGGGTGACCTCGTAGCTGACGCGCTTGACCGGCGAGAAGATGGCGTCGATCGGGATCAGGCCGATGGGCGCGTCCTCGGGGCGGTTCTTGTCGGCCGCGACATAGCCCTTGCCGTTGGCGACGGTCAGCTCCATGTGCAGCTCGGCGCCCTCGTCGAGATGGCAGATGACGTGGTCGCGGTTCAGGATGGTGATGCCGGCAGTTTCCTGGATGTCGCCGGCCTTGACCTCGCCCGGGCCCTTGGCCGAGAGCGTCAGGCGCTTGGGCGCGTCGACTTCCATCTTCAGCGTCACGCCCTTGAGGTTCAGGACGATGTCGGTCACGTCCTCGCGCACGCCGGGGACGGACGAGAATTCATGCAGCACGTTGTCGATCTGAACCGAGGTGATGGCGGCGCCCTGCAGCGAGGACAGCAGCACCCGCCGCAACGCGTTGCCCAGCGTCAGGCCGAAGCCGCGCTCGAGCGGTTCCGCCACGACGGTGGCCACGCGGGACGAATCGGCACCCGGCTTGATTTCAAGCTGGGTCGGCTTGATCAGTTCAGCCCAATTCTTATGGATCATGCGTTTGCCTCCATACCAGTTTCCGACCCATGACCGTGGCCGGAAACGCCCGAGGTGAAATGCGAAAAGCGCGCCCGCGCCGAAACACGGCGCGGAACGCGTCAAAGTCTTGGCCGATCAGACCCGGCGGCGTTTCGGCGGGCGGCAGCCGTTATGCGCGATCGGGGTCACGTCACGGATGGCCGTGATGTTGAAGCCGACGGCGGCCAGCGCGCGCAGCGCCGATTCGCGGCCCGAACCGGGGCCCTGAACCTCGACCTCGAGGGTGCGGACGCCGTGCTCCTGCGCCTTGCGGCCGGCGTCTTCGGCGGCCATCTGCGCGGCATAGGGGGTCGATTTGCGCGAGCCCTTGAAGCCCATGGTGCCGGCCGACGACCACGAGATCGCATTGCCCTGCACGTCCGAGATCAGGATCTTGGTGTTGTTGAAGGACGAGTTAACATGCGCCACGCCGGTGGCGATGTTCTTGCGTTCCTTGCGCTTGATACGGGTTTTATCGCGTGCCATTGCCTCTGCCCCCTCTTACTTCTTCTTGCCGGCGATCGGTTTCGCCGGGCCCTTGCGGGTGCGGGCGTTGGTATGGGTGCGCTGACCGCGGACCGGCAGGCCGCGGCGGTGGCGCAGGCCACGATACGAGCCCAGATCCATCAGGCGCTTGATGTTCATCTGCGTCTCACGGCGCAGGTCGCCTTCGACGGTGAGGTTGGCGTCGATATATTCGCGGATCTGCAGGACCTCGGCATCCGACAGATCGTTCACGCGGCGCGCCGGGTCGATGCCGACAGCCGTGATGATCTGTTCGGCGAATTTCGGGCCGATCCCGTGGATATAGGTCAGGGCGATGGGGACGCGTTTCCCCGTCGGAATGTTGACGCCAGCAATACGAGCCACGCGTGGTTCCTTTTCCATGTTGCGGTTCCGTAGCGCCGGAACCTTTTTTCACAACCAAAGACCCGAAAGCCATGCCTTCGGGCCTTGAAGCGGCACCCGGGACGCCCGGGTGATTCTCTTGCGAGATGCTGCGAATTAAGGGATTCGCAAGGGAAGGTCAAGCCTAGGACGGAATCCGGTCCAGCACCTTGGCCACCTGCGCCCCCACCTCGTCGATGTCGGCCAGGCCGTCCACCGGGTTCAGGTTGCCCTTGACATAGTAATAGCCGATCAGCGGCGAGGTCTTCTTGTAATATTCCATCAGCCGGGTCTTGAGGCTGTCCTCGTTGTCGTCGGCGCGGCGGCGCAGGTCGGTCGAGCCGCAGACGTCGCATTTGCCCGGCTCTTTCGTCGGCTTGGTCTCGTCGTGATAGACCTCGCCGCAATTGCCGCAGGTGAAGCGGCCGGTGATGCGCGAGATCAGCGCCGCATCGTCCACCCGCATCTCGATCACCGCATCGATGCGCTGGTCCATCTCGGCCATCAGCGCCTGCAGCGCGTCGGCCTGGGCCAGGGTGCGCGGGAAGCCGTCGAAGATGAAGCCCTTGCCGCCCTGCCCCAGCTTTTCGCGGATCAGCCCGATGACGATCTCGTCGGTCACCAGCTCGCCCCGGTCCATGACCTCGGCGACACGCTTGCCCATCTCGGTGCCCGAGCTGCGCGCCTCGCGCAGCATGTCGCCGGTAGAGAGCTGGACGAGGCCGCGCTCGTCGATCAGCCGCCGGGCCTGCGTGCCTTTGCCTGCGCCGGGCGGGCCCAGCAGAATGATGTTGATCGCCATGTCGTCCCTCTCCTACCCCTTATGGTGGGTTTCCCCTTAACGGCGCGCGGGGGCCTTGCGGGGCTTGGCCGCCCCCGTCTTGCCACGCTTGCCGCGCAATTGCGATTTCTCGATCAAACCTTCGTATTGATGGGCGAGCAAGTGGCTTTGCACCTGGTTGATCGTGTCCATCACCACACTGACCACGATCAGCACCGAGGTGCCGCCGAAGTAGAAGGGGATCGCCAGCTGGTCGCGGATGATCTCGGGCAGGAGGCAGACGAAGGCCAGATAGGCCGAGCCGATCACCAGGATCCGGGTCACCACATAGGTCAGGTAATCCTCGGTCCGCTTGCCCGGGCGGATGCCGGGGATGAAGCCGCCCTGGTTCTTCAGGTTCTCGGCCACGTCCTCGGTCTTGAAGCTGACGTTGAACGTGTAGAAATAGGTGAAGAAGATGATCATCGCCGCGAAGAACAGCAGGTAAAGCGGCTGTCCGGGACCGAAATAGGCCAGGATCGTCGACATGACCGGGCCGGTCTGGTTGCCCGAGAAGGTCGAGATCGTCACCGGCAAGAGCAGCAGCGAGCTGGCGAAGATCGCCGGGATCACGCCGGCCGGGTTCACCTTGATCGGCAGATGGCTGGACTGGCCGTCATAGATCTTCATCCCGACCTGACGGCGCGGATACTGGATGTGGATCTTGCGCAGCGCGCGCTCCATGAACACCACGAAGGCGATCACCGCGGCGACCATGACGATCACGCCCAGGATCACCGGGGTCGAGATGGCGCCCGAGCGGCCCTGCGCCAGGAACTGCGCCAGGTGCCCCGGGATCTCGGCCACGATGCCGACGAAGATGATCAGCGAGATGCCGTTGCCGATGCCGCGGGCGGTGATCTGCTCGCCCAGCCACATCAGGAACATGGTGCCGCCGACCAGGGTGATGACCACCGAGGCCCGGAAGAACATCCCCGGCTCATGCGCGAGGTTGCCGTGCTCCAGGCTGACGGCAAGGCCCCAGGCCTGGAACAGCGCCAGCGCCACGGTGCCGTAGCGGGTATACTGGTTGATCTTCTTGCGGCCCTGCTCGCCCTCTTTCTTGAGCTGCTCGAGCGCCGGGACCATCGAGGCCAGAAGCTGCACGATGATCGAGGCCGAGATATAGGGCATGATGCCAAGCGCGAAGACGCCCATCCGCCCCAGCGCGCCGCCGGTGAACATGGACAGGATGCCGCCCAGCCCGGCCTGCGCCTGGTCCATGAAGTTGCGCAGCGCGGCGCCGTCGATGCCGGGCACCGGGATATAGGTGCCGAGGCGGTAGATGATGAGAAGTCCGAGGGTGAACCAGATCCTCTGGCGCAACTCGGTCGCCTTGCCGAGCGCGCCCCAGGAAAGGTTCGCGGCCATCTGTTCTGCGGCTGACGCCATGCTTCGTGCCCCTTCGTGGCAGCGCCGCCGGATCGTTTCCCGATCCCGCGGCGCCTGGAAAACTTGGATAGCTATCTATGGGGCGCGGGCGCGCCCTTCAACAGCTTATTCGGCCGCGGGAGCGTCAGCCTCGGCTTCTTTCGCCGGGCGGGTGACGGTGAGCTTGCCGCCCGCCTTCTCGACGGCCTCGACGGCGGCTTTCGACGCACCGGCGACGGTCAGGTTCAGCGCGGCCTTGAGCTCGCCCTTGGCCAGCACGCGCACGCCGTCCAGCTTGCGGCGGATGACGCCGGCGGCGACCAGCGCGTCCTCGGTCACGTCGGCTTTCGCGTCCAGCTTGCCCGCGTCGACGAAGGCCTGCAGCTGGCCCAGGTTCACCACCGCGAATTCCAGGCGATTCGGCTTGCTGAAGCCGCGCTTGGGCAGGCGGCGGTAAAGCGGCATCTGGCCGCCTTCGTAACCGTTCAGCGCCACGCCCGAACGCGAGGTCTGGCCCTTGATGCCGCGGCCGGCGGTCTTGCCCTTGCCCGAGCCGGGGCCGCGCGCGACGCGCTTCTTCTTGCGGTTCGCGCCGGGATTGTCGCGGAGTTCATGCAGTTTCATATCGCTTCTCCTTGGCCGGAAGCGCCCCATGAAGCGAAGGGGGCGGACACGGCATTTCTTGCTTGTTGAGTCGGTGTCACGGGGACACCGGCGGCTTCTAGCGGCTGTCACCGCCGCGGTCAAGCTGGCCCGGCCCCGGCATGGTCCCGAGACGACCACCCCGGGAAAGCCGGCCCGCCGGGCGCGGCCCGTCAAGAATGCGTCGCGGCCGGCCCACGCCAGGACCGGGCACATCCTTCGCCTCGGGACGCCGCACCGACCCGCTCGCGGACCGCGCCCCATGCCGCGCGATCCGCCGGCCGATCGGCATCCCCCGATGCCGCCCGCTTTTGCCGAGCGAACGAGGCGGACCGCGGCCCGCCCGGCCGTAAGGTGTTCGCCCGCGACGCCCTGAAGGTCGGCGCGATCAGAACGCCACCCACAGCCCAAGCTTCACCGCGCGCTCGCCCGGCCCCGAAAGCGGCTCGATCATCCCCAGCTCCAGCCTTGCCGGCCCGATCAGGTCGCGGACCGCCGTGACGGCCAGCTTGGCGCCGAAGCCGCTGTCCTCGCGCTCCTCGGCCCGGACCTGGCCGATGAGCATCAGGCTCTCGCCGGCATGCCAGCCGAGGGTAAGCTCGGCCTTGGCCTCGGATTCGGGGGTGAGATAGCTTAGCAGCCCCGCACCCCGGGCGGCGAGTTCGGCGATCTCCGCCTCGTCCTTCATCGCGCCGGCGATCTTGTAGCGCGCCTCGACCGACAGCCAGCCGCCGCGCGGGACGCGGCGCAGGACCGGCAGCGAATCGAAGCCCCGCCCCCATCCCACGGCGATCTGCGCCAGCGGCAGGTATTCGCCGCGCCGCTCCAGCGCGCCCATGCCAAGCGCCGCCGAGAAGCGGTTCGGCCCCTCGCCCCGGTCGAGCGCGCGCTGCAGCCAGAACATGGCGCTGGTCTCCCCGCCGCTGGACCGCCCGAGTTCCAGCCCCAGCGTCACACGCGGGCGCAGGCCATATTCGGCATAGAGGCTGGAATAGGCGTTTCCCTGCACGTCGCGCTCGCCCGAGAAGGACAGGAAGACGCCCTTCTCCTCACGCGGCCAGGGACCGGCCACCGCACTGCCGGACAAGGCCAGAAGGATCGGCAGAACACAGCGGAACAGGGGGCGGAACAGACAGGGCAAGGCAGGCTCGAACGGCTGGAAGATGGGCCGAGCCTAGGGGAAACGGGTTAGCGAAAGGTTAACGGATGAACGAAAACGCCCCGGAGCAGCTCCGGGGCGTTTTGATTTCCGGCAGAGGCGGGACGATCAGCCGCGCTCTTCGATGATGGTGACCAGATGCGGGATCTTGGCGACCATGCCGCGCACGGCCGGAGTGTCTTCCAGCTCGCGGGTGCGGTGCATCTTGTTCAGGCCCAGGCCCTTCAGCGTCTCGCGCTGGATGGCCGGGCGGCGGATCGGCGAGCCGATCTGCTTGACGACGATGGTTTTAGCCATTCTTGCCTCTCCTTACGCTTCGGCGGCGGCTTCGGCGGCCGGCTTGTCGTTCGAGGGCAGGATCTCGGCCACCTTCTTGCCACGACGCTGGGCGACGTTGCGGGGCGAGGCTTCCTTCTTGAGGCCGTCGATGGTGGCGCGGATCATGTTGTAGGGGTTCTGCGAGCCCTGCGACTTGGCCACGACGTCCTGGACGCCCAGCATCTCGAACACGGCGCGCATCGGGCCGCCGGCGATGATGCCGGTGCCCGGGACGGCGGTGCGCATGATGACCTTGCCGGCGCCGTGACGGCCCTCGATGTCATGATGCAGGGTGCGGCCGTCGCGCAGCGGCACGCGGATCAGGCCGCGCTTGGCCTGCTCGGTCGCCTTGCGGATCGCCTCGGGCACTTCTTTCGCCTTGCCCTTGCCAAAGCCGACGCGGCCGCGCTGGTCGCCGACAACCACCAGGGCCGCGAAGCCGAAGCGCTTGCCGCCCTTGACGGTTTTCGACACGCGGTTGATCGCGACCAGACGGTCGGCGAATTCCGGGGTTTCCTCGCGCTCTTCGCGGCGACCCCGACGATGTTCACGTTCTGCCATTCAGGCATTCCTTGTAATCTGGCGCGCGATCCGCGCCGTTTAACCCAATCCTGGTGGGCGGCCGCGCGGGCGACCGGCCCCCGGATCATCGGGGCGGCGCGCCCCTATCGGAAAGCGCCGCCCGCATCAGATCAGAACTTCAGACCGCCTTCGCGGGCTGCGTCGGCCAGAGCCTTGATCTTGCCGTGGAACAGGAAACCGCCGCGGTCGAAGATCACCTCTTCGACGCCGGCCTTCTTTGCGCGCTCCGCAATGGCAGCGCCGATCTTGGCCGCGGCTTCCAGGTTGTTCTTGCCGACAACGCCCAGGTCCTTCTCGAGCGACGAGGCCGAGGCCAGCGTGACCCCTTTCGTATCGTCGATCACCTGGACGCTGATGTTCTTGGAAGAACGGTGGACGGACAGACGCGGACGACCGTCCGAGATGGCCCGCAGTTTGTTCCGCACGCGCAGGCGGCGCTTCTGGAACAGCTCTCTCTTGTTCAGTGCCATTTCTCGCGCCCCTTACTTCTTCTTGCCTTCCTTGCGGAAGACGACCTCACCCTTGTAGCGGATGCCCTTGCCCTTGTAGGGCTCGGGGCGGCGCCACTCGCGGATGTTCGCGGCGACCTGGCCGACGATCTGCTGATCGATGCCCTCGACCACGATTTCCGTCTGCTTCGGGGCCGTGATCGTCACGCCTTCCGGGGTTTCAAAGTTCACGTCATGCGAATAACCCAGAGCCAGCTTCAGGGTCTTGCCCTGCATCTGGGCGCGATAGCCGACGCCCTGGATTTCCAGCTCTTTCTTGAAGCCTTCGCTGACGCCGGTCACGAGGTTCGCCACCATCGAGCGCGACATGCCCCATTGCTGGCGCGCGCGCTTGGACAGCCCGCGCGGCGTCACGGTGACGCCGCCATCCTCGACCTTCAGGGTCACGTCATCCGTCGCGGTGAAGGACCGGGTGCCTTTCGGCCCCTTCACCTCGATCGTCTGGCCTTTCACTTCGGCGGTCACGCCCTTGGGCAGTTCGACCGGCTTCTTACCAATCCGAGACATCCTGCCCTCCTTAGAACACGGTGCAGAGGACTTCGCCGCCGACATTGGCGTTGCGAGCCGCTGCATCCGACATCACGCCTTTCGGCGTCGAGACGATGGAGACGCCCAGCCCGTTGCGAACCAGCGGGATCTCCTTGACCGAAGCGTAGACCCGGCGCCCGGGCTTGGACACGCGAGCCAGCTCGCGGATCACCGGGGTGCCTTCGTAGTATTTCAGGCTGATTTCCAGCTCGGTATGGCCCGAGGGGGTTTCAACCTTTTCGTAGCCGCGGATGTAGCCTTCGGCCTTGAGCACGTCGAGCACCCAGGCGCGCAGCTTGGAGGCGGGCGTGCGGACGGTCGATTTGCCGCGCATCTGCGCGTTGCGGATGCGGGTCAGCATATCGCCGAGAGGATCGTTCATCGACATATTGCCCCCTTACCAGCTCGATTTGACCATGCCGGGGATCTGGCCGAACGAGCCGAGCTCGCGCAGCATGATCCGCGACAGTTTCAGTTTACGGTAATACGCATGCGGACGGCCGGTGAGCTGGCACCGGTTGTGCAGACGCGTGGCCGAGGAGTTGCGCGGCAGTTCAGCCAGTTTCAGGCTGGCCTTGAAGCGCTCTTCCATCGGCAGGGACTGATCGTGGACGATCTCGTTCAGCGCGGCGCGCTTGGCGGCGTACTTCTGAACCAGACGCTCGCGCTTCTTCTCGCGCTCGACCATGGATTTCTTAGCCATATCTTCTTCCCTCCGCGATCAGCTGTTGAAAGGCATGTTGAATGCCTTCAGCAGAGATTTCGCTTCCGCGTCGGTCTTCGCGGTGGTGCAGATGATGATGTCCATCCCCAGAACTTCGTCGACCTTGTCGAAGTTGATTTCCGGGAAAACGATGTGCTCCTTCAGGCCCATGGCATAGTTGCCGCGGCCGTCGAAAGCCGAGCCCTTGACGCCGCGGAAGTCGCGGACGCGGGGCAGCGCGATGTTGATCAGGCGGTCCAGGAATTCATACATCCGGTCGCCGCGCAGCGTCACCTTGCAGCCCAGCGGCATCTCTTCACGGACGCGGAAGCCGGCGATCGACTTCTTGGCCTTAGTGATGACGGCCTTCTGGCCCGCGATGAGCGACAGCTCCTCGGCGCCCTGCTTGACCTTCTTGGTGTCCTTGACGGCCTCGCCGATGCCCATGTTCAGGACGATCTTGTCCAGGCGCGGGATCTGCATGTCGTTCTTGTAGCCGAACTCTTCCTTGAGCGTGGCGCGGATCTGGTCCTTGTAGAGCGACTTGAGGCGCGGGGTGTAATTGGCTTGGTCCAGCATCAGATCACGTCTCCCGTGGTCTTGGCGAAGCGGACCTTCTTGCCGTCTTCCACGCGGAAGCCGACGCGGGTCGCTTTGCCGTTCTTGTCCAGCAGCGCCAGGTTCGACAGGTCGATCGGCATGGCTTTCGCCACGCGGCCGCCCTGGGTGTTCTGGGTCTGGCGCTGGTGACGGATCGCGATGTTGACGCCGTCAACGACCGCCTTGTTCTCTTTCGGGAACACCGCGGCGATCTCGCCCTGCTTGCCCTTGTCCTTGCCGGTCAGCACGACGACCTTGTCGCCCTTTTTCAGCTTGGCAGCCATTACAGCACCTCCGGGGCGAGCGAGATGATCTTCATGAAGTTCTTGGCGCGCAGCTCGCGCACGACCGGCCCGAAGATACGGGTGCCGACCGGTTCGCCCTGGTTGTTCAGGATGACGGCGGCGTTGCGGTCGAAGCGGATCGAGGTGCCGTCCTCGCGCTTCACTTCTTTGGCGGTGCGCACGACGACGGCCTTGCGGACGTCACCTTTCTTCACGCGGCCGCGCGGGATGGCCTCCTTGACGGAGACGACGATGATGTCGCCCACCGACGCATAGCGACGGTGCGAACCACCCAGGACCTTGATGCACTGCACCCGGCGCGCGCCGGAGTTGTCAGCGACATCCAGATTGGTCTGCATCTGGATCATTTGGTTACTCCCGACCTTTGGGGACCGGCACGACCATGATCATGGGCCGGCCCCAGGGTATCGATTAAACTGGGCCTCAGGCCGAAGCCTCGGTGGCTTCGGTCAGCACGGTCCAGCGCTTGGTCTTCGAGATCGGCGCGCATTCGACGATGCGAACGGTGTCACCGACCTTGAACTGGTTCTGCGCGTCATGCGCGCGGTATTTCTTGGACGACCGCACGGTCTTGTGCAGCAGCGGATGCTTGAAGCGACGCTCGACCAGGACGGTGACGGTCTGTTCGTTCTTGTCGCTGACGACCTTGCCTTGCAGGATGCGTTTGGGCATGGACCGGGCTCCTTAGTTCGACGCCGCGGCTTCCGCCGCTTTCTGGTTCAGAATGGTTTTCACACGGGCGACGTCGCGGCGGACGGCGCGCATGCGGGCGGTCGATTCGAGCTGGCCGGTGGCCTGCTGGAAGCGCAGGTTGAACGCTTCCTTCTTCAGCGCGAGCAGCTGTTCCTTCAGCTGGTCAGGCGTCTTGTCTTTCAGTTCCTGCGCTTTCATGCGCCTTTTCCTTTCAACATCACCGGAGAGCCCCTGCCATGCAGGGCCACCCTGATTCCGGTGGAGTTTCATGTGAAGGCTTGCCCATACAGGCATCGCCGGTTCTTGGCAACCCTCTTTGCGGGAAGGGCTGCAAATGAAGCGCCCCGCCGTTCTCCGGCGGGGCCCATCTCTCTCGCTTCGGTGGGCGGGGCGCCGAGGCGCGCCCGCGCCGCCTTACCAGTCTTCGCGCGCGACGATGCGGGTCAGCACCGGCAGCTTCTGCGCGCCCAGGCGCAGGGCTTCGCGGGCGATGGCGTCGTTCACGCCGTCGATCTCGAACATGATCCGGCCGGGATGGACGCGGGCGGCCCAGTAGTCCACCGAACCCTTGCCCTTACCCATCCGCACTTCGGTCGGCTTCGAGGAAACCGGCACGTCCGGGAAGATCCGGATCCAGACCCGGCCCTGACGCTTCATGTGGCGGGTGATCGCGCGGCGGGCCGCTTCGATCTGGCGCGCGGTGACGCGCTCGGGCTCGATGGCCTTCAGCGCGTAGGAGCCGAAGTTCAGGTTGAACCCGCCCTTGGCTTCGCCGTGGATGCGGCCCTTGTGCTGTTTGCGGAACTTGGTCCGTTTCGGTTGCAGCATTGCTTCTTCTCCTTAGCGCGCGTCGCGGTCGCGATCACGGCGCGGGCCGCGGGGCGACGGGCCGTCCTGCGCTTCGGTGGCGCGGCGGTCGCGGGCCTGCGGATCGTGCTCCATGATCTCGCCCTTGAAGATCCAGACCTTCACGCCGATGATCCCGTAGGGGGTCGAGGCCTCCGACAGCGCATAGTCGATGTCGGCGCGCAGCGTGTGCAGCGGCACCCGGCCCTCGCGATACCATTCGGTGCGGGCGATCTCGGCGCCGCCCAGGCGGCCCGAGACGTTCACCCGGATCCCCAGCGCGCCCATGCGCATGGCGTTCTGCACCGCGCGCTTCATGGCGCGGCGGAACGACACCCGGCGTTCCAGCTGCTGGGCGATCGACTCGGCCACCAGCTGGGCGTCCAGCTCGGGCTTGCGGACCTCGACGATGTTGAGGTGCAGTTCCGAGGCGGTGAAGTTCGCAAGCTTCTTGCGCAGGGTCTCGATATCGGCGCCCTTCTTGCCAATGATCACGCCCGGACGCGCGGCATAGATCGTGACGCGGCACTTCTTGTGCGGGCGCTCGATGATGACGCGGCTGACGCCGGCCTGCTTCACTTCCTGATGGATGAAGTCGCGGATCTTCAGGTCTTCCAGCAGCAGATTGCCGTAGTCCTTGTCATCCGCATACCAGCGGCTGTCCCAGGTGCGGTTGACCTGGAGACGCATCCCGATGGGGTTTACCTTCTGACCCATTACGCGCGCTCCTCGACCTGACGCACCTTGATGGTGATTTCCGAAAACGGCTTCATGATCTTGCCGTAACGACCACGGGCGCGCGGACGGCCACGCTTCATGACCAGGTTCTTGCCGACCCAGGCCTCGGCGACGATCAGATTGTCCACGTCGAGGTTATGGTTGTTCTCGGCATTGGCGATGGCCGATTGCAGGCATTTCTTCACGTCGCCGGCGATGCGGCGCTTCGAGAAGGTCAGGTCGGCCAGGGCCTTGTCCACCTTCTTGCCGCGGATCAGCGCCGCGACCAGATTCAGCTTCTGTGGCGAGGTGCGCAGCATCTTGGTCTTCGCGAACGCCTCGTTCTCCGCCACGCGGCGCGGATTCTGTTCCTTACCCATGACGATTACTTCCTTTTCGCTTTCTTGTCGGCGGCGTGACCGTAATAGGTCCGCGTCGGCGAATATTCACCGAACTTCTGGCCGATCATCTCCTCGGTCACGGCGACCGGGATGTGCTTGTGACCATTGTAGACGCCGAAGGTCAGGCCGACGAATTGCGGCAGGATGGTCGAACGGCGCGACCAGATCTTGATGACATCCGACTTGCCGGATTCGCGGGCCTTTTCCGCCTTGCGAAGCACATATGCGTCGACAAAGGGGCCCTTCCAAACTGAACGTGCCATGGATTAGCGTCCCTTCTTCGCGTGACGCGACCGCAGGATGTACTTGTCGGTCGATTTGTTCGTGCGGGTGCGGTTGCCCTTGGTGCCCTTGCCCCAGGGGGTGACCGGGTGGCGGCCACCCGAGGTCCGGCCCTCGCCACCGCCATGCGGGTGGTCGATCGGGTTCATCGCGACGCCGCGCACGCTCGGGCGGATGCCCTTGTGGCGGTTGCGGCCGGCCTTGCCGAGGTTCTGGTTCGAATGGTCGGCATTCGACACGGCGCCGATGGTGGCCATGCATTCCTGACGGACCAGGCGCAGCTCGCCCGAGCTGAGGCGGATCTGGGCATAGCCGCCGTCGCGGCCGACGAACTGGGCATAGGTGCCGGCCGAGCGGGCGATCTGGCCGCCCTTGCCGGGCTTCAGCTCGACGTTGTGGACGATGGTGCCGATCGGCATGCCGCTGAAGGGCATGGCGTTGCCGGGCTTCACGTCGACCTTGGCGCCGGCGATCACCTTGTCGCCCACGGCCAGGCGCTGCGGCGCCAGGATATAGGCCTGCTCGCCGTCTTCATATTTGATCAGCGCGATGAAGGCGGTGCGGTTGGGATCGTATTCGATCCGCTCGACCGTGGCCGAAACATCGAACTTGGTGCGTTTGAAATCGACGATGCGGTAGAGACGCTTCGCCCCGCCGCCCTTGCGGCGCATCGTGATCCGTCCGGTGTTGTTCCGGCCGCCGTTCTTGGTCAGCCCCTCGGTGAGGGATTTGACCGGGCGCCCTTTCCAAAGCTCCGAACGGTCGATCAGAACCAGCCCACGCTGGCCAGGCGTCGTCGGCTTATACGACTTGAGTGCCATGCTCTCTGTCTTCCGTTGCTTTGGACCGTGATTGGTCCGTTTCAGTCAAAAGGCGACGGCCCCGCTGCCGGGGCCGTCGATTCGTCGGCTTCTATCAGAGGCCGGTCGAGACGTCGATGCTGTTGCCAGCTTCCAGCGTCACATAGGCCTTCTTCACGTCCGAGCGGACGCCGGGGCGGCCGCGGAAACGCTTGGTCTTGCCCTTGGTGATGGTGGTGTTGACCGCCTTCACCTTGACGTTGAACAGGGCCTCGACGGCCTGCTTGATCGCCGGCTTGCTCGAATCCTTGGCCACCTCGAAGACATAGGCGTTGGCCTCGGAGACCAGCGTCGCCTTCTCGGTGATGATCGGCTTGACGATCACGTCGTAATGTTCGGGTTTCACGCTCATTTCAGGCGAGCCTCCAGGGCTTCGACACCGGCGCGGGTCAGCACGAGCGTATCCCGGCGCAGGATGTCATAGACATTGGCACCGATCGAGGGCAGCACATCGACGCCTTCCAGGTTGCGGGCGGCGCGGGCGAAGTTCTCGTTCACTTCGGCGCCGTCGATCACCAGAACCCGCTTCCAGCCGTTTTCCTTGACCGCCTTGGCGACGGCCGCGGTCTTGGCTTCCGCGATGTTCAGGCTGTCCACGACGACCAGCTCACCCGCGGCGGCCTTGGCCGACAGCGCGTGCTTCAGGCCGAGCGCGCGGACCTTCTTGGGCAGGCCGAAGGCGTGCGAGCGCGGGGTCGGGCCCTTGTAGACGCCGCCGTGACGGAAGATCGGCGCCTTGCGCGAACCGTGGCGGGCGCCGCCGGTGCCCTTCTGGCGGTAGATCTTCTTGGTCGAGTAGCTGACATCCGACTTGCCCAGCACCGAATGGGTGCCCGCCTGCGCTTTCGCACGCTGCCAGCGCACGACGCGATGCAGCAGGTCCGCACGCGGCTCGAGCCCGAAGATGTCATCGCTCAGGTCGATGTCCCCGGCCTTGCCGGCATCGAGCGTGATAACGTCGAGTTTCATCAGTTGTCTCCTTCGGGCGCGGCGGCCTCGGCGGGGGCGGCAGCCTCGGCCTGGGCAGCTTTCGAACGGGTCGCGGCCGGGAAAACGGTGTTTTCGGCCAGCGGCTTCTTCACGGCGTCCTTGATCGTGACCCAGCCGCCCTTCGAACCCGGGACCGAGCCCTTGACCATGATCAGGCCACGCTCGGCATCGGTCTTGACGACCTGCAGGTTCTGGGTGGTGACGCGGACGGCCCCGAGGTGACCCGCCATCTTCTTGCCCTTGAACACCTTGCCCGGGTCCTGGCACTGGCCGGTCGAACCATGCGAGCGGTGGCTGATCGACACGCCATGCGAGGCGCGCAGACCGCCGAAATTGTGCCGCTTCATCGCACCGGCAAAGCCCTTGCCGATCGAGGTGCCGGCGATGTCGACATACTGGCCCTCGAAATAGTGGTCGGCGATGATCTCCTCGCCCACTTCCACCAGGTTTTCCGGCGCGACGCGGAATTCCGCGATCTTGCGCTTGGGCGCGACATTCGCCTTGGCGAAATGGCCGCGCAGCGCGGCGGTCGTGCGCTTGGCCTTGGCCTCGCCCGCGCCGAGCTGCAGCGCCACGTAGCCGTCTTTCTCGGCGGTGCGCTGAGCGATGACCTGCACGTTGTCCACGTGCAGAACGGTGACGGGCACCTGACGCCCGTCTTCCAGGAACAGCCGGGTCATGCCCAGCTTCTTGGCGATAACACCAGTCCGCAGCATGTCAGCCTCCTTACACCTTGATCTCGACATCCACGCCGGCGGCGAGGTCGAGCTTCATCAGGGCGTCCACGGTCTGGGGGGTCGGGTCGACGATGTCCAGCAGGCGCTTGTGCGTGCGGATTTCCCACTGGTCGCGGGATTTCTTGTCGATATGCGGACCGCGCAGAACGGTGAATTTCTCGATCTTGTTGGGCAGCGGAATCGGACCACGGACCTGGGCGCCGGTGCGCTTGGCGGTGTTGACGATTTCCTGCGTGCTGGCATCCAGGACGCGGTAATCGAACGCCTTCAGCCGGATGCGGATATTCTGGCTTTGCATTATCATCCCTCTTGCGGGGAGTTCCAGTTGAGAGGCTGACCGCACACCACGCGCTGCCAGCATCGAACCGTATCAAATAAGAGCAGGCCGCCCCATTACATGGCGGCCCGGCACAATGCAACCGATTCTCCGTGAAAAAGGACGAGGAGCGGCGGCGATGGCGCCCCTTTAGCCGCTTCGGCCGGCGCGGTCAAGCCTGGCCGGGGCCGACCCGGCGCTTGCGCCACCGCAATCCCGGGATAGGAGAGCCGGCGCGGGCCAGGCGCTCGTCACCCCGCACCGCCCCGCCAGGGAGATCGGCGATGCACGACCGCCAGCTGCTGGGCCGGGTGGACCAGAAAATCCTGATCCCGCGCCGCCGCCCGCACAGCGTCATGGCGCGCGAAAAGCTGGCGCCCTGCTGCCGCCCACTCGGCTACGCACCGGTCATTGCCGCCTTCGCCCGGCCGGTCGGACGGGACGGGACGCCAATGCCGCCGCATGGCATCGCCTTCCATGACACGGAAAAATTGCAGGCGGTCCTGCTGCGGCACGGAATCGATCTGGCGCTACATGAGCGCCCCGGTGGAATACCGCGCCTGCTTGATCGCGGATGCGCGCTGCTGGCTGCGGACCCTGGCCCGGTCCGATATCGACCGGGACGAAACGATCGGCAGCATCCGCAAGGAATTCCGTCGCGCGGGCCTTGCCGAACTGATCTGAAAACCACGCCCCGGCACCCGCCCGCGCGCCCTCGCCCTGGGCCGCCCCGCGCCCGCCGCTTCTTTCTTGCGTAAATATCCCGGGGTCCGGGGCAGAGCCCCGGAAAGCCCGCGCCGCCCCAAACGGCAAAGGCCGCCCCTCGCGGAGCGGCCTTCCTCATCGCGATATCCCGGCAGGGATCACCCGATGACGGTCCCGGAGCGCAAAGCCCGCGGCGCAAGGCAGCGCGGGCCTGCGCCCCGCCACCCGGCCGCCGCGGACCAGCCCGTCACTTCAGGATCTTCGACACCACGCCGGCGCCGACCGTGCGGCCGCCCTCGCGGATCGCGAAGCGCAGCTTCTCTTCCATCGCGATCGGCGCGATCAGCTCCACCGTGAACTTCAGGTTGTCGCCCGGCATCACCATCTCGGTGCCCTCGGGCAGACGAACCGTCCCGGTCACGTCCGTGGTCCGGAAATAGAACTGCGGACGATAGTTCGCGAAGAACGGCGTGTGCCGGCCGCCCTCTTCCTTGGTCAGGATATAGGCCTCGGCCTCGAACTCGGTATGCGGCGTCACCGAGCCGGGCTTCGCCAGCACCTGGCCGCGCTCCACCCCGTCGCGCTCCACGCCGCGCAGCAGCGCGCCGATGTTGTCGCCGGCCTCGCCGCGGTCCAGGAGCTTGCGGAACATCTCCACCCCGGTGCAGGTGGTCTTCTTCGTCGGGCGGATGCCGACGATCTCNAGCTCGTCGCCCACGTTCACCGCGCCGCGCTCGACGCGGCCGGTCACCACCGTGCCCCGGCCCGAGATCGAGAACACGTCCTCGATCGGCATCAGGAACGGCTGGTCAACCGCGCGCTCGGGCGTCGGGATGTATTCGTCCACGGCGGCGATCAGCGCCCGGATCGAATCCTCGCCGATCTCCTTGTCGCGGCCTTCCAGCGCCGCCAGCGCCGAGCCCTTG
>NZ_KI912521.1:0-102307 GCF_000518925.1 Paracoccus sp. J39
CTGGCGCGCGAGCAGGGCGTCACCGCCATCGCCATGGACATGGTGCCGCGCATCTCGCGCGCGCAGAAGATGGATGCGCTGAGCTCGATGGCCAATATCGCCGGCTACCGGGCGGTGATCGAGGCGGCGAACAATTTCGGGCGCTTCTTCACCGGCCAGGTGACGGCGGCGGGCAAGGTGCCGCCGGCCAAGGTGCTGGTGGTGGGCGCCGGCGTCGCCGGGCTTGCGGCGATCGGCGCCGCGGTCAGCCTGGGCGCGCAGGTCCATGCCTTCGACGTGCGCCCCGAGGTGGCCGAGCAGATCGAATCGATGGGCGCGGAATTCGTCTATCTGGACTTCCAGGACCAGGTGCAGGACGGGGCCGCCACCGGCGGCTATGCCGCGCCCTCCTCGCCCGAGTTCCGCGAAAAGCAGCTCGAGAAGTTCCGCGAACTGGCGCCCGAGATGGACATCGTCATCACCACGGCGCTGATCCCCGGCCGCGACGCGCCGAAGCTCTGGACCGCCGACATGGTCGCGGCGATGAAGACCGGCTCGGTCATCGTCGACCTGGCGGCCGAGCGCGGCGGCAATTGCGAGCTGACCGTCCCGGATGAGCGCATCGTCACCGAAAACGGCGTGGTGGTGATCGGCTATACCGATTTCCCGTCGAGGATGGGGGCGCAAGCCTCTGAACTTTATGGCAACAACATCCGCCACATGCTCTCGGACCTGACGCCGGGCAAGGACGGCGTCATCGTCCAGAACATGGAGGACGACGTGATCCGCGGCTCGACCGTCACCCATGACGGCGACGTGACCTGGCCGCCGCCGCCGCCCAAGGTCGCGGCCATCGCCGCCGCGAAGCCCAAGGAAAAGCCCAAGGAACTGACCCCCGAGGAACGGCGCGCGCAGGAAATCGCCGCCTTCCGCGCCCAGACCCGCAGCCAGGTGACGCTGCTCGGCGCCGGCGCGGTGCTGATGCTGCTGGTGGGGCTGTTCGCGCCCGCAAGCTTCCTGTCGCATTTCATCGTCTTCGTGCTGGCGGTCTTCGTCGGCTTCCAGGTGATCTGGAACGTCAGCCATTCGCTGCACACGCCCTTGATGGCGATCACCAACGCCATCTCCTCGATCATCATCGTCGGCGCGCTGCTGCAGATCGGCTCGGGCGGCTGGCTGGTGGTGCTTCTGGCGGCGCTGTCGGTGCTGATGGCGGGCGTCAACATCTTCGGCGGCTTCCTGGTCACGCGCCGGATGCTCGCCATGTTCCAGAAGTCGTAAGGGGAGAGGGCGCATGGAATACGGATTCACCACCGCCGCCTATGTGGTCGCGGCCGTGCTGTTCATCCTGTCCCTGGGCGGGCTCTCGGGCCAGGAAAGCGCCAAGCGCGCGGTCTGGTACGGCATCGCGGCCATGGCGCTGGCGGTGGTCGCGACGCTGATCGGGCCGGGCTATGGCAATTGGGGGCTGACGCTGGTCATGCTGGCCATCGGCGGCGGCGTCGGCTGGTATGTCGCCAAGCGGGTGCAGATGACCGAGATGCCGCAGCTGGTCGCGGCCATGCACAGCCTGGTCGGCCTGGCCGCGGTGCTGATCGGCTTCAACGCCCAGTTCGAGCTGGCGCGGGTGATCCGCGCCCGCGCCACGGATGCCGCCGCGCATTTCGAGGGCTTCGCCGCGGTGCTGGCGCACAAGACCCCGGCCGAGATCGCCATGCTGAAGGTCGAGGTCTTCCTGGGCATCTTCATCGGCGCGGTGACCTTCACCGGCTCGGTGGTGGCCTTCGGCAAGCTGGCGGGCAAGATCGACGGCAAGCCCCGCAAGCTGCCGGGCGGGCATATGCTGAACGCCGGCGCGGCGGCGCTGTCGGTGCTGCTGGGCGTCCTCTATTGCGCCGGGATCGGGCCGGCGGTGCCGTGGCTGCTGCTGATCACGCTGCTGGCCTTCTTCATCGGCTATCACCTGATCATGGGCATCGGCGGCGCCGACATGCCGGTGGTGGTGTCGATGCTGAACAGCTATTCCGGCTGGGCGGCGGCGGCGATCGGCTTCACGCTGGGCAACGACCTGCTGATCGTGGTGGGCGCGCTGGTCGGCTCCTCGGGTGCGATCCTGAGCTACATCATGTGCAAGGCGATGAACCGCAATTTCGTCAGCGTGATCCTGGGCGGCTTCGGCGGCGAGGCGGGCCCGGCGATGGAGATCGAGGGCGAGCAGGTGGCCATCGACGCCGACAGCGTGGCGGCGGCCTTGAACGATGCCGACGAGATCATCATCGTGCCGGGCTATGGCATGGCGGTGGCGCAGGCGCAGCAATCGGTGTCGGAACTGACCCGCAAGCTGCGCGCCAAGGGCAAGACCGTGCGCTTCGCCATCCACCCGGTGGCGGGCCGCCTGCCGGGGCATATGAACGTGCTGCTGGCCGAGGCCAAGGTGCCCTATGACATCGTGCTGGAGATGGACGAGATCAACGAGGATTTCCCCTCGACCGACGTGGCGATCGTGATCGGCTCGAACGACATCGTGAACCCGGCGGCGCAGGAGGACCCCAACAGCCCCATCGCCGGCATGCCGGTGCTGGAGGTCTGGAAGGCCAAGCAGGTCTTCGTCAGCAAGCGCGGCCAGGGCACCGGCTATTCCGGCATCGAGAACCCGCTCTTCTACAAGGAAAACACCCGCATGTTCTACGGCGACGCAAAGAAATCCATCGACCAGCTCCTGCCCATGATCGAGTGAGGGGGGGGAAATGACGAAAGCGGGCCGCGAGGCCCGCTTTTTTTCATATCCGCGCCTTTAGTCCCGGGTCCCGGCTTCAGATCGCATCCAGCATCGACTTGATGACATCGGTGGGCAGGGCGGGATGCAGCGCCAGCTTGCGGGTGCGCTTGCCCTTGCGCGGGATCAGCAGCGCGCAGCGCGTGGCAAGCGCAAGCGAGCCCTCGCCCGACTGGGCGATGGCCCCCGCCCGCCAGCGCGAATGCGGTCCGAAACGCATGATGCTTTCGATGGTGCCGGGCACATAGCCCTCGGTCTCGGCCGAATCGATCAGGGCGTCGTGGATGATGGGGGGCAGATACATGGGTGCCGGCATTCGAGGATCAACATTTCAGCCATGTGTTAATCCGCGGCGGCCGCGATGAGTATATGCCCTTTTGAACAGGTCTGCCATACAAGCCATGCGCGTATCGCGCCGGCCCGGTTCGTCCGCTGGCCGAAAGGCTCAGGGCGTGATCAGGATCGGCGTGCCGTCGCGCACCATGGCGTAGATATCCTCGACCTCGGCATCGGTGACGGAGATGCAGCCGGCCGTCCAGTCGTGGCGCAGCTTCGAGAGCGCCCGCCCCTCGGGGCCCTGGCCATGGATGAAGATGTCGCTGCCGGCGCTGCGCCCGATGGCCGCCGCCAGCGCCTTGTCCTGCGCATTGGGATAGGAGATCCCGATGGACAGGTGGTAGCGGCTGTCGGGATTGCGGCGGTCGATGAAATAGAGCCCCTCGGGGGTCTTGCCGTCGCCCTCGAACTGCTTGTGGCCGATGGGCTCGTTGCCCAGCCCGATGCGATAGGCTTTCAGCACCGTATTGCCGCTGAGCAGCAGCATCTGCCGCGCGCCCTTGTTGACCACGACCTGCGTGACCGGAGGGCCGGAATAGGTCTTCAACTTGCTGGGCGCGCAGGCGGCAAGCCCAAGGATAAGCGCGATGGCGCAGATGCGACTCAGCCAGCCTGTCATGCGATGCCCTCGATCCGGTGTTTTGCCTTATTTTGCCTGTCCCGCGCCCGCTGGGCAATGCGGCAGGCTTCACGAAATCCTGATGCGCCGGGCGGCGGCGTGGCAGATTTGCCAGCGCCGCGAAATCGCCGGGCTTTCCTGTTGCGGGAAAGATGGCCGCGGCTAATCATGCGGCCATGAACGACGAAGACGAACACCCCCAGCGTTACGCCCTGGTGAACGAGTTGCATGCCCGGCCCTCGCCGCGGCTTCGGGCGCCCTGCACCGCGGTCTTTCTGGCGATCAAGGAGCCGCGCGACGCCGCCAACCGCGACCGGGCCCGGGACGTGGCGCATCTGGCCGAGCTTTGCGCCCGGCACGGCGCGCCGCGCCCCGACACCAGCGCCGGGCATTACGCGGCGCAGCTGGGCCGCCATCAACTGCGCTGGGAAAGCCATACCGAGTTCGTCACCTATGCCGCCTTCGCGCCCGGCCTGCCGCCGCGGCCCTTCGACCCCTCGGCCGGGGCGATCTTTCCGCATGACTGGCAGCACCACGCGCCGGGCAAGCGCATTGCCGCGGTGATGATCCAGGTCGATATCCTGCCGGAGGATCCGGCCGACATCCTGCCGCGCCTGTCGGAATGGTTCGCGGCCGACAGCATGGCCTCGGTCTGGGTGCTGGAGGAGGCGGCGGTGGTGGCCGGCGATTTCCGCATCGATCCGGCCGGCTGGATGCGCTTTGCGCTGTTCGTCAAGCCCGGTACCCAATCGGGCCGGATCGGCCGCATCGTCCAGCGCCTGCTGGATCTTGAGACCTATCGCGCCATGTCCATGCTGGGCCTGGGCCGCGCCCGTGAACTGACCCGGCAGCTGAACGCGCTGGACCCGCAGCTCAGCGACATCGTCCAGGGCATGAGCGACGACAGCCGCCCCGCCGACGCGGTGCTGCAAGACCTGCTCTCGGTCTCGACCCGGCTGGAGAGCGCGGCGACCCAGCACGCCTTCCGCTTCGGCGCCAATGCGGCCTATGAGGCCATCGTCATGGACCGCGTCGCCTCGCTGCGCGAGTCGCGCTTTCTCGGCGGGCAGATGCTGACCGAGTTCATGGCGCGGCGCTATCTGCCCGCCATGCGGACCGCGAAATCGGCCGAGAAGCGGCTCTCGGCCATGCTGGACCGCAGCGAGCGCGCCGGCGAGCTGCTGCGCACCCGCGTCGATGTGCAGCGCAGCGCCCAGAATCAGGAGTTGATGCAGCGCATGGACCGCCGCGCCGACCTGCAATTGCGGCTGCAGCACACGGTCGAGGGGCTGTCGGTCGTGGCGATCAGCTATTACGCGGTCGGCCTGCTGGGCTATGCGCTTTATCCGCTGGCCCATGCGCTGCATATCGACAAGGCGGTGCTGGTCGCGGCGCTGACGCCGGTCGCGGTGCTTGGCGTCTGGCTGGGCATGCGGCGCATCCGGGCGCGGCTGCATGACGGCAGCGGCCACTAGCGCCGGCCGCGGGCTTGGCCGATAAGGCGCGCAATCCGTGACCCGAAGAAGGAGAGAATCGGTGAGACAGGCCCTTTCCCTTTGCGCGGTGCTGGCCCTTGCGGCCTGCGGCGTGCCCCTGGTGCCCTTCGTCTGATGGCGGGGCGGCTCATGATGTATGGCCTCGGCCATTGCTCGACCTGCCAGAAGGCGCAGGCCGAGCTGGAGGCCGCAGGCTGGCAGGTCGAATTCCGCGACGTGGCCAAGGTGCCGCTGGACCGGGAGGAATGGCAGCGCATGATCGCCGAGTTCGGCGAGAAGCTGGTCAACCGCGCCAGCCTGACCTGGCGCGGCATGTCCGAGGAGGAGCGCGCCGGCACGCCCCTGCAGATGCTGTCGGCCAAGCCCTCGCTGATGAAGCGCCCGGCCATCGTCCAGGACGACAAGCGCCTGCTGGGTTGGACCGCGAACGTCAAGCGCGCGCTGGGGGTGGCGGCCTAGGCCGCCCTTCACACGACATAGCGGTCGCGGCGGTGGTTGATCGCGATCACCAGGTTCAGCACCAGCGCGCCCAGAAAGGACCAGGCGACGCTTTGCCAGTCGCGCAGCATCAGCGCCGCCAGGAACAGGCAGGCGTCGAAGATCAGTTGCGTCCAGCCGGCGCGAAAGCCGGTCGCGTCCTGCAGATACAGCGCCACGATGCCGATCCCGCCCAACGAGGCGCCGTGCCGGAACAGCGCCAGCAGCGCCGAACCGGTTAGGAAGCCGACCAGGACGGCGCCCACCGCCGGATGGACATGGCCGAATTCCAGCCCGGCCGGCAGGACCGCGACCAGGACCGACATCGCCGCCACGGCGGTGAAGGTCTTGAGCATGAAGCCCAGCCCCAGCCGCCGGTAGCCCAGCCAGTAGAAGGGCAGGTTCACCACGAAGAACACCGGCGCGAAGCCCCAGCCGGTGGCATAGGAGATCAGGATCGCCAGCCCCGCCGTCTGTCCGGTGACGAAGCCCAGATGGGTCAGCAGCAGCACGCCGGTCGCGGCCATGAAGCTGCCATAGGCCAGACCTTGCGCGTCCTCGATCGGACTGTGGCGGCGGGGAGATGTGTCGCTCATCCGCCCCTCTTGCCCGCGGCGGCGAGGGGCGGCAAGGGGGGCGGGCTGGGACGGATCAGCGCAGGGGCGTGACGTCGGGTCCCTCGGCGGCAACGGCGGCAGCCTCGGCCGGGGCGGCCCTTCGGGAGATCCGGGCGGTGAAGGCGTCGCTCGGGTCGCGGCGCAGCACGGCCTGGGACCCGCCGACGCGCAGGGTCTCGACCGTGCGGCGGTATTCCGCCTCGTCCAGCGCCCCGCCGGCCGAAAGCAGCGGGCCGATCCGGCGCAGCATTGCGGCCTGCCGCTGCACCGCCGCCTCGTCCGGATCGGGGCCGAGGATCAGCCGCGCGGTTTCCACGGGATTTTCCGCCGCCTCGCGCCAGCCCTTCATGCTGGCGCGCAGAAAGCCCGCCAGTTGCGCCTCGGCCTCGGGCCCGGCCAGCTGGCCGGCAAGAACGTAAAGCCCGTCCTCAAGCACCGAGGCGCCCTGGTCCCGCGGGTCGAGCTCGATCAGGCCCTCGCCCGGCAACGGGTCGTAGCTCAGCGTGCTGATGCAGGCGGCCTGCTTCTGGCGCAGCATCTCGGCGCCCGGCCATTGCGCCAGCAGCGCGACGCCGGACAGGCTGTCGTCGGGGACCAGTCCCAGCCGGTTCAGCCAGGCCCGCAGCGGATAGTCCGTGCCCCCGAACCAACTGCCGATGGTCTTGCCGCGCAGATCGGCGGCGCCGGCCACGCCCGTCTCGCGCAGGCAGGTCAGCCGCAGCGCCGGATGGGCGAAGATCTGGCCGATATTGACCACCGGCAGGCCGTTTTCCCGCGCCACCAGCGCGGTGGGCAGCCATTCCACCGCCAGGTCCGCCTCGCCCCGCGCCAGCGCCTCGAAGGGCGGGGCGCCGTCGGCGGGGCGCAGGGTGACGGTCAGCCCTTCCTCGGCATAATGACCGCGCGCCTCGGCCAGCAGAAAGCCGGCGGATTCCGCCAGGGCCGGGCCGCGCAGCTGCACGGTCAGTTCCCCGGCCCGTGCAGTCAGCGCGGCCAGCGTCAGGGCCAGGGCGGGAAGCAGGGATTTCGTCATCCGTCTCATCGCCGGCCATGGTTAGACGGCCCGGTTCAGCGGCGCAAGCAATCGCGCCGCACGATGCCGCGAGCGGCGTCAGTCGCGCGAATAGATGTCCTCGTAGCGCACGATGTCGTCCTCGCCCAGATAGGCGCCGGTCTGCACCTCGATCAGCACCATCGGCACCTTGCCGGGATTCTCCATCCGGTGCACGGCGCCCAGCGGCACATAGATCGACTGGTTCTCGGTCACCAGCGTCTCGGTGTCGTTCACCGTCACCCGCGCCGTGCCGCTGACCACGATCCAGTGCTCCGAACGGTGGAAATGCGATTGCAGCGACAGCGCGCCGCCCGGATTGACCACGATGCGCTTGACCTGGAAGCGGTCGGCCAGCGCCAGCGTCTCGAACCAGCCCCAGGGGCGGTGGTCGCGCAGGAAGGTCTCGGCCTGCCGGGCGCCCTTGGCCCTCAGCGCCGAGACCGCCTTCCTGACCTCTTGCGCGCGGTCCATGCCGGCGACCAGCACCGCGTCCTTGGTGGCGACGACCATCACGTCCTTCAGCCCGATGCCCACCACCTCCATCCCCTCGTCCTGCGAGCGCAGCAGCACGTTGTCGCAATCGATGGCGGTCGAGCGTCGGTCGGTGACGGCGCCGCGTTCGGCCGGCGCGGCGGCCTGTGCCTCGTGCCAGACCGCGTCCCAGCCGCCAAGATCCGACCAATAGCCCGAAAAGCGCACCACCGACAGATTGTCGGCCTTTTCCAGCACCGCGTAATCCACCGAGCGGTCGGGCAGCTGCTCCCAGGGCTCGGGCGCCAGCCGCAGGAAGCCGAGATCCGTCTGGGCCTCGGCCAGCGCCGCCTCGACGGGGGGCAGGTATTCCGGCGCATGGGCCCTGAACGCCTCGACCATCGTCCGGGCGGCAAACAGGAAGATCCCGGCATTCCACAGGAAATTGCCCTGCGCGATCATCTGCGCCGCTTTCTCGGCATCGGGCTTCTCGACGAAGCGTTTCAGCACCAGCGGGCCCTCGCCCTCGTCCTCGGCCTCCATGTAGCCATAGCCGGTTTCGGGCCGGGTGGGGGCGATGCCGAAGGTGACGATGCGGCCCGCCTGCGCGGCGGGCAGGCCCAGATCGACGGCGCGGCCGAAGGCCTCGGCATCGGGCACCACATGGTCCGAGGGCGCGACCAGCAGCACCGCATCGGGGTCCTTTTCGGCGGCGCTCAGCGCGGCGGCCAGGATGGCGGGCGCGGTATTGCGGCCCGCGGGCTCGATCAGGATGGCCGCGGGCGCGATGCCGATCTGGTCCAGCTGCTCGGCGACGATGAAGCGGAAATCGGCATTGGTCATCACCAGCGGCGCGCCGTAGCGCGGACCGTGAAGCCGGCGGGCCGAGGCCTGGAACAGGCTTTCCTCGCCCACCAAGGGCGCGAATTGCTTGGGAAAGCTCTTGCGCGAGACGGGCCACAGCCGGGTGCCCGATCCTCCGGCCAGCAGAACAGGGGTGATCGTCATGAAAATCGCTCCATCGGCCCGGAGGCCGTTTCATCCGCTTTCGTTATCCGCCGGCAGCCTTTCGTGCGCAACTTGCGCAAACCGTCAGGGCGGCGGGGCGTGGTCCCCGGAATAGCATGCCGGGCCCGAAGCGGCAAATCCGCCGGTCAATAGCCCCGCGCCCGGTCCACCAGATGCAGCAGCGGCTGGCCGCGCATGGCGCGGCGCAGGTTCTCGGCCGCGACCGGCGCGGCGCTGGAGGGCCGGGTCTCGGCCGCCACATGCGGGGTGACGGTGATGCGCGGATGGCGCCAGAACGGATGTTCTGGCGGCAAGGGTTCGTGCCGGAACACGTCCAGCACCGCGCGCGCCGCCGGGTCGCGGTCCAGCGCCGCGATCAGCGCCGGTTCGTCGATCAGCGTGCCGCGCCCGGCATTGATGATCGTCGCACCCGCTGGCAGCAGCGCCAGCCGTTCGGCGTTCAGCAGGTCGCGGGTCTCGGCCGTGTCGGGCAGAAGGCAGACCAGGATCTCGGCGCGGCGCAGGGCCTCGGGCAGGGCCGCGCCGGGCAGGACCTCGATCCCCGGCACGGCGCGGCCGGATGCGGACCAGCCGGTGACCCGGAACCCCAGCCCCGCCAAGGCCGAGGCCACGGCCCGCCCCAGTTCGCCCATGCCCAGCACGGTGATGCCGCGCCCGGCGGCCAGCGGCGGGGTCAGGTGGTTGCGCCAGACCCCGTCCTGCGCATGGCGGTCCATGCCCAGATGCGCCCGCAGCGCCCAGCCGGTGCAATATTCCACCATGCCCTGCGCCAGCCCCGGATCGACCATCCGGCACAATGGCTGCGTCAGGGTCGGGTTGGTCACGATGCGCTCGACCCCCGCCCAGAGGCTTTGCACGACGCGGGCGCGGGTGAAGGGGGTGAAATCCAGCCTGGCGCCGTCCTCGGGATAGCCGGGCGCGTAGATCAGCGCGTCGAAACCGGCCGGATCGCCGTCGCGGCGCAGATCCATCTCGGGGCAGGCGGCGCGCAGGGCGGGCGCCCAGGCGTCCCACAGCCGGGCAGGGGCGGCGAACAGCACCCGCATCCGGTCAGCCCCGCGGCCGGTGGACATGGGCCGATTGCACGATGCCGAAGGCCATCAGCAGGATCATCAGCGAGGTCCCCCCATAGCTGACCAGCGGCAGGGGCGAGCCCTTGGCGGGCAGCATCCCCATCACCGTGGCCATGTTGATCGAGAAATACAGGAAGAACGTCCCGGCGATGCCGATGGTCATCAGGCTGGCGAAGCGGTCGCGGTTGGTCAGGGCCGAATACATGCAGAAGCCCAGGATCAGCACATAGAGCATCAGCAGCGAGCCGGCGCCGACAAAGCCGAATTCCTCGGCCAGCGAGGTGAAGATGAAGTCGGTATGCTTCTCGGGCAGGAAATTCAGCCGCGACTGCGTGCCCTGCATGAAGCCGCGCCCCGACCAGCCGCCCGATCCCAGCGCGATCTGCGCCTGGGCGATGTTGTAGCCGGCCCCCAGCGGGTCCGAGCTTGGGTCGAGGAAGGTGTCGATGCGGCGGAACTGGTAATCGTGCAGCAATTGCCAGTCGGTGCCCCGGCTCTCCATCACCGCGGTGATGCCGGCGACGACGATGGCGACGACGCCGGCGAAATACCACAGGCTGACGCCGGCGGCGAACATCACGATGCCGCCCCCGGCGATCAGCATGATCGAGGTGCCGAGGTCGGGCTGCATCAGCACCAGCCCGGTCGGCAGCAGGATCAGGATCACCGGGATCAGCACCCAGAACGGGCGCGAGACCTTTTCGACCGGCAGCCAGTCGTAATAGGCGGCCAGCGTCATCACGAAGGCCACCTTGGTCAGCTCGGACGGCTGGATGCGGATCGGCCCCAGCACCAGCCAGCGCTGCGCGCCCATGCCGACATGGCCGATCACCTCGACCAGGATCAGCAGGCCCACGCAGATCACGTAAGAGGCCACCGAGATCGAGCGCCAGAACCAGATCGGCACGAAGGCCAGCGCGAACATCAGCACCATGCCGACGGCGAAGCGTTCCATCTGCGGCCCGGCCCATCGGTCCATCTCGCCGCCCGAGACGGAATAGAGCATCAGGAAACCGATGCAGCTGACGGCGGTGACCAGAAAGACCAGCGGCCAGTTCAGATGCAGGATCTTGCGCCAGCCGGTCGGCACCTGTGCGACGTGATAGTCGAGATAGCTCATGCGTCAGGCCTTTGCGCGCTCTTGCCCCTTGCGGGCCGAGGGGATCAGGTTCATGCGCGACCACATCTCCTGCACCTTGGCGCGCTCGCCCTCGGGATAGGCGGAAAGCGGCGGCAGCCCGTCCGCCAGCGCGTAAAGCAGGATGTCGCGGGCGATGGGCGCGGCCACGGCCGAGCCGCCGCCGCCATGCTCGACCACCACCGAGACCGCATAGCGCGGCATGTCATAGGGCGCGAAGCAGACGAACAGCGCATGATCCCGCCGGTTCCAGGGCAGCTGCTCGTTCGAGATCACTCCGCGGGCGCGTTCGGCGGCGGTGATGTTGCGGACCTGCGAGGTGCCGGTCTTGCCGGCCATCTGCCATTCCGGCGCGATGATGCGTGAGCGCCGCGCCGTGCCGTGGCTGCCGTTCATCACCGCGTCCATGCCGGCCCGCGCCGTGCGCAGGTGCAGCGGGTTGATGTCCAGCTCCGGCCATTCCGGCAGCGGCTCGGCCTGGCCGTCGATGGCGCGCACCAGCCGCGGCGCCACCGCCCGCCCCGTCGCCACCCGCGCCGTCATCACCGCCAGTTGCAGCGGCGAGGCCAGCACATAGCCCTGGCCGATCGAGGCGTTGAGCGAATCGCCGACCTGCCATTCCTGGGAATAGCGCGCCCGCTTCCAGGCGCGGTCGGGGGCGATGCCCTCGGCGATGGCGGACATCGGCAGCTCGTGGCGCACGCCGATGCCCAGCTTGCGCGCCATGGCGGCGATGCGGTCGATGCCGACGCGCTGCGCCAGCTCGTAGTAATAGACGTCGCAGGACTGTTCGAGGCTGCGCACCGCATCGATGGTGCCGTGGCCGCCCCGGCTCCAGCAATGGAAGCGGCGGCCGGCGACCTGGGTATAGCCCGGGCAGAAGAAGCGCGAGCCGGGATTGATCACCCCGGATTCCAGCCCGGCCAGCAGCGTCACCATCTTGAAGGTCGAGCCGGGCGGATAGACGCCCTGCACGGTCTTGTCGGCCAGCGGCCGGTGGTCGTGGTTCATCAGCGCCCGGTAATCCGGCCCCGAGATGCCGCGCACGAACTTGTTCGGGTCGAAGACCGGCGAGGACGAGATGGCCAGGATGTCGCCATTGGTCACGTCCATCACCACGGCGGCGGCGCTTTCGTTGCCCAGCCGCTGGGTGGCGTAATTCTGCAGCCCGGCGTCCAGCGTGGTCTGCACCGTGGCGCCCTGCTGGCCTTCCTGCCGCGACAGCTCGCGCATCTCGCGCCCGGCGCTGTTCACCTCGACCCGGCGCGAGCCGGCCTTGCCGCGCAGCGACTCCTCCAGCTTGGCCTCCATGCCGACCTTGCCCAGCTGGAACTCGGGCAGGCGCAGCACCGGGTCCGGATCCTCGATCTTCGACAGGTCGTAATCCGAGACCGGGCCGACATAGCCCAGCACATGCGCGAAATCGCCGGCGCGCGGATAGCTGCGCGACAGGCCCGCCTCGGGCGTGACGCCCGGCAGGGCGGGGGCGTTGAGCGCGATCGAGGAAAACTCGGCCCAGCTCAGCCGGTCGGCGACCAGCACCGGGGTGACGGCGCTGCGCTTGCGGATCTCTTCCAGGATCTCGGCGGCCTGGCGGTCGGACATCGGGATGATGTGGCGCAGCCGGGCGATCACGGTCGAGATGTCGCCCGCCTCCTCGCGGGTCAGGGTGACGCGGTAGTTCTGCTCGTTCCCGGCGATGATCGTGCCGTTGCGGTCCAAGATCAGCCCGCGCGCCGGCGGCAGCAGCCGGATCTTGATCGAATTGCCGTCCGACAGCATGCGATACTGGTCGGCATGCTCGATCTGCATCGAGCGCAGCTTCAGCCCCAGTGCCGAGACCACCGCCGCCTGAATCGCCCCCAGCATCAGCACCCGGCGGGTGATGAGGCGGCTGCTTTCGGCGATTTCGCGTTCCGACTTGCGCATGGCTCAGCGATGCCTCGTGTCTCGTTCGGCGCGGCCACGCGGCAGGCCCAGCACCCAGCCGGCAAGCCCCGCGACCAGCGGATAGGCCGCGACCGTGGCGATGTATTGCAGGATCACCTGCCCGAAGGGCGGCAGGGGCAGGAAGAAGATCGCCAGCAGGAAGCGGTTCGCCACCATCATCAAGGCCAGAAGCATCGCCACGCGCAACCATTCAACCATGAAAGGCAGCTCTCGCCAACGCTGCTCGCGCTTGCGGGCGGCCTCGGTGCCGATCACGGCCAGCGCGGCGCCCAGCCCGATGGGGTGAAGCAGCAGGATGTCCTCGATCAGGAACAGGACGGCGATGGTCAGCACCGGGACCTGTTCGGGGCGGCGCAGCACCCAGACCAGCGCCAGGCACAGCCCCAGGTCCGGCCCCGGCCAGCCGATGCGGCCCGGCGCCAGCGGCAGCAGCCGCCAGAACAGGATCGCCAGGAACAGCGCCACGAACAGCGCCTGTCCCAGCAGCCGCTGGCGGCGGGCCGGCTCAATCATCCGCGGCCTCGGCCTCGGCGGTGGCCGCTTGCAGGTCGGACAGCGGCGGCAGCGGCGGGCCGATGAAATCGGCGCTCGGCGGCGGGATCAGCAGTCCGGTATCCGAGAGCTGCTCGGCCGGGTGGCTGCGCAGCACCCGCAGGAATTCCAGCCGCCCGTAATCGGCGGCCAGCCGCACCCGCAGCCGGCCGTCGCTGGCCAGCGCCACCTGGCCGACCGGCAGGCCGGGCGGGAACACGCCGCCGTCGCCCGAGCTGACCACCCGGTCGCCGGGGCGCAGGTTCTCGGGGCTTTCGATGAAGTCCAGCGCCGGCAGGGCGGTGTTGTCGCCGGTCAGCAACGCGTGCTGGCCCGAGGGCAGGATGGTCACCGGGATGCGGCTGGAGGGATCGGTCAGCAGCATGACCCGGCTGGTGGTCTGCCCGACGCCCGAGATGCGCCCGACGAGCCCCAGCCCGTCCATGGTCGCCCAGCCGTCCAGGATGCCGTCGCGCGCGCCGACGTTCAGCAGCACCGATTGCCGGAAGGCCGTGCCGCTGTCGGTCAGCACCACGCCCGAGACCGAGGTCAGGGCCGGGTCGATCCGCACGCTGTTCTGCGCCAGCAGCTTGGCGTTTTCCTGCTCCAGCTGCACGGCGGCCTCTTTCCAGGCCGACATCTTCTGCAGCTCGCGGCGCAATTCCTGATTCTGCTCGTAGAGCCGGGCATAGGACTGGAAGCCCGCCACCATGCGCGAGACCCGGGTGACCGGTGCCATCACCCAGTCGAAGCTGGGCACGAAGCGGTCGATGAAGGCCGCGCGCATGCGTTCGGCCCTGGGGCTGTCGATCTGCCAGAACAGGAACACCGCCAGCAGGAACAGCACCAGCAGCGAAACCAGGATGCGGCGGACCGGAGCCGCGTAATCAGGGCCCTTGCGCGCCATGGGCCGAACCCGCTCAGCTGTCGTAATCGATCACGTGGCGCAGCTGCTTCTCGAATTCAAGGGCCTTGCCGGTGCCCAGCGCCACGCAGCTCATCGGCTGGTCGGCCAGGCTGATCATCAGCCCGGTCTGTTCGCGCAGCGCCAGGTCCAGCTCGCCCAGCATGGCGCCGCCGCCGGTCAGCATCACGCCGCGGTCCACGATGTCGGCGGCAAGATCCGGCGGCGTCGCCTCCAGCGCCACCATCACCGATTCGCAGATCTGCTGCACCGGCTCGGCCAGCGCCTCGGCGACCATGGCCTGGGTGATCTCCATCTCCTTGGGGATGCCGTTCAGAAGGTCGCGGCCGCGCACCATGATCGTGGCACCGCGCCCGTCGTCGGGCATGCGGGCGGTGCCGATCTGGGTCTTGACCCGCTCGGCCGTCGATTCGCCGATCAGCAGGTTGTGGTTGCGGCGCAGGTAGTTGATCAGCGCGTCATCCATGCGGTCGCCGCCGATGCGGACCGAACGGGCATAGACCACGTCGCCCAGGGACAGCACGGCGACCTCGGTGGTGCCGCCGCCGATATCCACGACCATGCTGCCGGTCGGCTCGGTGATCGGCATGCCGGCGCCGATGGCGGCGGCGATGGGTTCCGCGATCAGCCCGGCGCGGCGGGCACCGGCCGAGAGCACCGACTGGCGGATGGCGCGCTTCTCGACCGGGGTGGCGCCATGCGGCACGCAGACGATGATCTTCGGCTTCGAGAAGGTGGTGCGCTTGAACACCTTCTTGATGAAATGCTTGATCATTTCCTCGGCGCTGTCGAAATCGGCAATCACGCCCTCGCGCATCGGCCGGATGGCCTCGATGCTGCCCGGAGTGCGGCCCAGCATCAGCTTGGCGTCCTCGCCCACGGCCAGCACCTGCTTCTTGCCGTCCTTGACGTGATAGGCGACGACCGAAGGCTCGTTCAGGATGATGCCCTTGCCCTTGACATAGACCAGCGTGTTCGCGGTCCCCAGGTCGATCGCGATATCGGTGGAAAACAACCCGCCAAAGGCCATGTGACTACCCCTTCTGCCGTCCCTGCCATGACGGCCGTTTTCGCCGTTCTTTGCGAACGGACATTGCCCGATTGCCCCGGCGAGTCGCCCCCGCCAAGGTGTTGGACATATAGGCCGGGGCCGGGCTGGGGAAAACCAGAAAATTCCATTCCGCCGATGTCGTGGCGGCGATCCGCGGGCCCTGCCGCGCCGCTTGACCGGGCAGCGCCGCCTGCTAGGCTGCCGCCGGTTCTGGTCGCCAGGAAGGGGCAGGGTTTGCGGGACGATATCGTGGGGATCTGCCGCTTTTCCTTCCTGGGGAAATGCGACTGGGCCGAGACTGCCGGGCAGGGCGGCAACGCCCCCGCGCTGATGGCGCGGCGCCGCGCCATGCTCTACGCGCCCGAGCGGCTGGCGCGCCGCTTCGCCGCCTTCGAGACGCTCTGCCTGCCCTCGGTCAGGGCGCAGACCGACGCGGATTTCCGCTTCTGGATCCTGACCTCGCCCGAGATGCCGCGCGAATGGCTGGAGCGGCTGCGCGATCTTTGCGCAGGCCTGCCGCAGATCCGGCTGATCGTCTCGGACAAGCGCGAGACGGTGAACGCGCTGCGCGAGCCGCTGCGCGAGGCGGCCGATGCGGCCGGCCGGCCGGTGATCCAGTTCCGCGTCGACGACGACGACGCCTTCAGCCGCCACCATGTCGCCCGCATCCGCGGCCATGCAAGGCGCTTTTCAGACCTGCCGGCCTTCGCAATCAGCTATCCGCAGGGCCTGGTCATGGGCAGCTACGAGGGCGAGCCGATCAGCTACTGGCGCGCGCATCAGCCCTTCCTGGGCGCCGGCGCGGCGGTGCGGATGCGCGGCGCGGGCCGCTGCATCTATGCCTACAACCATTTCCAGTTGCCCAAGCATTTCCCGGCCTTCACCGATATCGGCGGGCTCGGCTATCTGCAGACCCGCTGGGACGAGGGCGATTCCGTCGCCACGATCGTCGCGAAATTCCCGAAATGGTTCCAGCGGCTGGACCCGGACGCCTTCCAGCAGGCGCTGGCCGAGGATTTCCCCTTCCTGCAGGGCGTCGACCTGGGCTTCGTGGAACGCAAGGGGGCGGCCTGACAGCCGCCCCCTCTTACGCCATTCCGCGGCGGATCAGTGCGAATACATGCTGACCTGCTTGGCGTCCGCACCTTCGCCGACCATGTCGCGGCGCACCTTCAGCCGGTTCAGCGCGCCGACATAGGCCTTCACGCTGGCCAGGATGGTGTCGGTATCCGAGGCCTGGCCGGTGGCGATCCGGCCTTCCTCCTCCATGCGCACGCTGACGGTGGCCTGGGCATCGGTGCCCTCGGTCACCGCATGGACCTGATACAGCTGCAGATGCGCCTTGTGCGGCCAGATCGCCTTGACGGCGTTGAAGCAGGCATCGACCGGGCCGTCGCCGGTGGCATGGACGGTCTTCTCCTCGCCGCCGACCGTCATGGTCAGGTCGGCCGACTGCCCGTCCGTGCCGCAGACCACGCGCAGGTGCTTCACCTGCAGGTAATCGTGCTCGGTATTGGCGGCGCTGTCCTGCATCAGCGCCACCAGGTCGTCGTCGTAGATCTCCTTCTTGCGGTCGGCCAGGGCCTTGAAGCGCACGAAGATGTCCTTCAGCTGGTTGTCGCCCAGCTCATAGCCCAGGTCGCGCAGCTTCGAGCGCAGCGCAGCGCGGCCCGAATGCTTGCCCATGGCGATATTGGCCTCGTTCAGGCCGATATCGGCGGGGCGCATGATCTCGAAGGTCTCGACATTCTTCAGCACGCCGTCCTGGTGGATGCCGGATTCGTGCAGGAAGGCGTTCTTGCCGACGATGGCCTTGTTGAACTGCACCGGAAAGCCCGAGACCTGGCTGACCCGACGCGAGATGCCCATGATCTTCGTCGTGTCGATGCCGGTCGTATAGGGCATGATGTCGTGGCGCACCTTCAGCGCCATCACCACCTCTTCCAGCGCGGTGTTGCCGGCCCGCTCGCCCAGCCCGTTGATGGTGCATTCGATCTGGCGCGCGCCGGCCTCGACGGCGGCCAGGGCATTGGCGGTCGCCATGCCCAGGTCGTTGTGGCAATGCGTGGCGAAGACCACCCCGTCGGCGCCCGGCACCCGTTCCAGCAGCATGCGGATCAGCGCGGCCGATTCGCGCGGCGCGGTATAGCCCACGGTGTCGGGGATGTTGATGGTGGTGGCGCCGGCCTTGATGGCGATCTCGACCACCCGGCACAGGTAGTCGTGCTCGGTCCGGGTGGCGTCCATCGGCGACCATTGCACGTCGTCGCACAGGTTGCGGGCATGGCTCACGGTCTGCTCGATCCGCTCGGCCATCTGGTCCATGTCCAGGTTCGGGATGGCCCGGTGCAGGGGCGAGGTGCCGATGAAGGTGTGGATGCGCGGGCGCTTGGCGTGCCTCACCGCCTCCCAGCAGCGGTCGATATCGGGGAACTGGGCGCGGGCCAGGCCGCAGATCACACTGTTCTGCGCCTGCTTGGCGATCTCGCTCACGGCGGCGAAATCGCCCTCCGAGGCGATGGGAAAGCCCGCCTCGATGATGTCCACGCCCATCTCGTCCAGCATCTGGGCGATTTCCAGCTTCTCGGCATGGGTCATGGTGGCGCCGGGCGATTGCTCGCCGTCGCGCAGGGTGGTGTCAAAGATCAAGACGCGGTTCGGATCGGTCATGTCGGTTCTTTCTTACGCGGGAATTCGGGGTTCAGAAGCCAAGCCGGGCGCGAACCAGACTGAGCGGCGGCCCGGAAGACCCGCTCAGCGCAGCGTAAGAAGAAGCAGACCGCGGAGGTTCACGGCAATACGCGCGCCATCATGCGCGTGCGGGGCCGTGGCAATGATCTGCTGCATCCGAGTCATGGCGCGAACTATAAGACCCGCGCCA
Organism: Paracoccus sp. J39; assembly: GCF_000518925.1. Classification (NCBI taxonomy): domain Bacteria; kingdom Pseudomonadati; phylum Pseudomonadota; class Alphaproteobacteria; order Rhodobacterales; family Paracoccaceae; genus Paracoccus; species Paracoccus sp. J39. Next base: position 18,404 of record NZ_KI912521.1, read on the forward strand.
CCGGCTTGAAAAGACGAAAAACACGCTGCCGCAGCAATTTCCCGCCCCGCAGCCGGCACGGGCGTTGCCGCCCCGCACCGCCGCCTGCTTCACCGTTTTCCAAATACTCCTGCGCCCGTGCCGCCGGTGCGGCAGCTCAAAGCGCGCGCCAGCCGATGTCGCGGCGGCAGAAGCCCCCCGGCCAGTCGATGGCATCGGCCAGCGCATAGGCGCGCGCATGCGCCTCGGCCAGGGTGGCGCCGCGCCCGGTTGCCGCCAGCACCCGGCCGCCCGTGGCGACGATCTGCCCGTCGCGGCGCGCGGTGCCGGCATGGAAGACCATGCGGAAACTGTCCTCGGCCAGCGCGTCGAGCCCGCGGATGGCGCTGCCCTTCTCATGGCTGCCGGGATAGCCCTTCGCGGCCAGCACCACGGTCAGGGCATGGTCGTCGGCCCAGCTGACCGAGGCCGTGCCCAGCCGGCCCTCGGCGCAGGCCAGGATCAGGTCCAGCGCCTGGGCGCCCAGCCGCATCATCAGCACCTGGCATTCCGGGTCGCCGAAGCGGACATTGTATTCCACCAGCCGCGCCCGCCCGTCCCGGATCATCAGCCCGGCATAAAGCACGCCCTGGAACGGCGTGCCGCGCCGCGCCATCTCGGCCACGGTCGGGCGCACGATCTCGGCCATGACCGCATCCTGGATCTCCGCCGTCAGCACCGGGGCCGGGGAATAGGCGCCCATGCCGCCGGTATTCGGTCCGGTATCGCCGTCGCCCACGCGCTTGTGGTCCTGCGCCGTGCCGATCGGCAGGCAGTCCACCCCGTCGCAAAGCACGAAGAAGCTCGCCTCCTCGCCTTCCATGAATTCCTCGATCACCACCTCGGCCCCGGCCGCGCCGAAGGCGCCGCCGAAGGCGTCATCGACGGCGGCGATGGCCTCGGCCTCGGTCATGGCCACGGTCACGCCCTTGCCGGCGGCCAGCCCGTCGGCCTTGACGACGATGGGCGCACCCTGCGCGCGGATATAGGCCCGCGCCGGCTCGGCGGCGTCGAAGCGCGCCCAGGCGGCGGTCGGCGCGCCGCAGGCGTCGCAAACCTCCTTGGTGAAGGCTTTCGAGGCTTCCAGCATCGCCGCCGCCCTGGACGGGCCGAAGACCGGGATGCCCGCCGCCCGCAGCTCGTCGGCGACGCCCGCTGCCAGGGGCGCCTCGGGGCCGATCACCACCAGGTCGATGGCGTTCTCCTCGCAAAAGCCGATCACGGCGGGGCCGGACAGGATGTCCAGATCCGCCAGCCGCGCCAGCGGCTCCATTCCGGCATTGCCCGGCGCGACGAACAGCCGGTCGCATTTCGGATTCTGCCGGATCGCCCAGGCCAGCGCATGTTCGCGCCCGCCGCTGCCGAGGATCAGGATGTTCATGCGGAAAGGCCCCTTTGCGAATGGTCCCGCGCCTTCTAGGAACTGGCCCGGCCCGGATCAATCCCCCAAGCCCCTTGATCCCGCCCGCGCCCCGCGCCACAACCGGGCCATGGAGCTTTTCGAAGACACGCCCGCCAGCAACGCCCATGAATTCACCGTCTCGGAAATCTCGGGCGCGGTGAAGCGCGTGATCGAGGGCGAGTTCGGCCGCGTCCGCGTGCGCGGCGAGATCGGCCGCGTCTCGCGCCCCTCCTCGGGGCATCTCTATTTCGACCTCAAGGACGAACGCGCCTGCATCGCCGCCGTCACCTGGAAGGGCCAGGCCGCGCGTCTCTCGACCCGCCCCGAGGAGGGGATCGAGGTCATCGCCACCGGCCGGCTGACCACCTTTCCCGGCCAGTCGAAATATCAGCTGATCGTCGAGGAGATCGAGCCCGCCGGCGCCGGCGCGCTGATGATGATGCTGGAAAAGCGCCGCAAGGCGCTGGCGGCCGAGGGGCTGTTCGACGAATCGCGCAAGCGCCCGCTGCCCTACCTGCCGCGGGTGATCGGCGTCGTGACCTCGCCCTCGGGCGCGGTGATCCGCGACATCCTGCACAGGTTGCGGGACCGTTTCCCGACGCGGGTGCTGATCTGGCCGGTGGCGGTGCAGGGCGAGGGCTGCGCGCCGCAGGTCGCCGCCGCGATCCAGGGCTTCAACGCGCTGCCCGGGGAAGGGCCGATCCCGCGCCCCGAGCTGATCATCGTCGCGCGCGGCGGCGGCAGCCTCGAGGATCTCTGGGGCTTCAACGAGGAAGCCGTGGTCCGCGCCGCGGCGGCCAGCGACATCCCGCTGATCTCGGCGGTGGGGCACGAGACCGACACCACGCTGATCGACTTCGCCGCGGACCGCCGGGCGCCGACGCCGACCGCGGCCGCCGAGATGGCGGTGCCGGTGCGCGCCGAACTGGCCGCCCGGCTGGCCGAGATGCGGGCGCGGATCATGCGCGCCGCCCAGACCGGCAACCAGCGCCAGCGCCAGCGGCTGGCCGACCTGGGCCGGGCGCTCGGCCGGCCGCAGGCGCTGACCGATCCGGCGCGGCAGCGCTTCGACCTGTTCGCCGAACGGCTGGAACCGGCGCTGCGCGGCTTCGTGCGCGCCCGCCGCGACCGGCTGAACGCGCTGCCGCTGTCGCTCTCGGCATTGCGCGCCATGCTGCGCAACCGGCGCGAGGCGCTGCAGGCCCATCGGCAGCGCCTGCCGCTCTGCCTGGCCCGGCTGCGGCAGCGCAAGGCCGAGCGCCTGGCCGATCTGGGCCAGCGGCTGGAACGCGCCCGGTCGCGGATGCTGGCCGACAGCGCCCGCCAGCTCGCCCGCGACCGCGCGGCGCTTGACCAGTTCGCGGCGCGGCTTGCCGCCGGCGCCGCGCGCCTCCTGCCGCCGCGGCGCGAGGCGCTGGAGCGGCTGGACCGCCTACGCCAGACGCTGGGCTATCGCGAGACCCTGCGCCGCGGCTTCGCGGTCGTCCACGGCCCCGCGGGCCTGATCACCGCCGCTGCCGAGGCGGCGCAAACCCCGCGCTTCGAGATCGAGTTCCTCGATGGCCGCATGGCGGCGCGCCCCGACGCGCCCCCGGCCAAGCCGGCCCGCAGGCCAAGGCAGCCCAGGGACCAGAAATCCCTGTTCTAGCTTCTTTCTTGCCCAAATATCCCGGGGGGAGCGCCTGGCGCACCCCGTCGAGGGGTGCGGCAGGCGCGGGGGGCAGAGCCCCCCTTACCGCGCGACCTCCCGCGGCCGCAGCATCAGCCAGAGCAGCGCCCCGCCGGCCAGCACCAGGAAGGGCAGCATGGCCAGGTTGACCGCGCTCCAGCCCGCCTGGGCCGAGCCGCCCATGCAGTTCATCAGCCCGCCCGAGGACAGCGAGGCCAGGAACACGCCGGAAAATACCACGGCGTCGTTCAGGCCCTGCACCCGCTCGCGCTCCTCGGGGCGATAGGCGCGGGTCAGCATGGCGGTGGCGCCGATATAGCCGAAGTTCCAGCCCAGCCCGAGCAGGATCATGGCCAGGAAGAAATGCGAGAGCTCCACCCCCGACAGTGCCACCGCGCCGGCGCCTGCCAGGATCGCCAGGCCCAGCATGACGATGCGCGTGGCGCCGAAACGGGCGATCAGATGGCCGGTGAAGAACGAGGGCGCGAACATCGCCAGCACATGGCCCGAGACGATGTTCGCCGCGTCCGCCGTGGCGAAGCCGCAGCCGACCACCGCCAGCGGCGCCGAGGTCATCACCAGGTTCATCAGCGCATAGGAGACCATACCGCAGATCATCGCCACGGCGATCTGCGGCACGCGCAGCAGCGCGCCCAGCGGCCGGCCCTGGGCGCGGCCCCTGGCGGGCGCCGGCGGGCGCGGGATGTCGAGAAAGGCGAAGATCACCGGCCCGAGCAGGTTCAGCCCGATGATCGCGGCATAGGTGGCCAGGAAGGGGATGGCAGTCAGCTCGGCGGTCAGGCGCACCAGGACCGGGCCGGTGAAGGCGGCGGCAAGCCCCCCGGCCAGCACCCAGGAGATGGCACGCGACTGGAACTCGGGCGGGGCGCAATCGGTGGCGGCAAAGCGGAAGAAGCCCTGCGCCGCCATATAGACCCCGGTGAACAGCGCGCTGGCGGTGAAAAGCCAGAAATTGCCCGCCGACAGCGCATAGGCGGCGATACCCGCCCCCAGCGCCGCCGAGCCGCAGGAGAGCAGGAACCCCGCCCGCCGCCCATGCCGGCGCATGAAGCCCGAAAGCGGCCGGGCCGACAGCGCCGAGCCCAGGATCATCATCGACAGGGGCAGGGTGGCGATGCAGGGGTTGGGGCTGAGCATCTGGCCCGCCAGCCCGCCGACGATGAAGATCATCGACATCTGCGCCCCCAAAAGCGCCTGGGCCAGCAGCAGCACGACGACATTGCGCCGGGCGCGGCGCATGGCGTCTGAACCGGTCAGGACCGGCTGGCCATCGCCGGGGGTGGTCGCGTCGGGGGCGGTCATCGCAGGCTCATCTCAGCCCGAAAGCCTCGCGGGCGCGGGTTTCGATGGCCGCCCAATCGCCGGCGGCGACATCGGCATCCGGCGCGATCCAGCTGCCGCCGACGCAGACCACGTTCGGCAGCGCCAGGTAGTCCGGGGCGTTCTGCGGGGTCACGCCGCCGGTCGGGCAGAAGCTGACCTGCGGCAGCGGCCCGGCCAGGGATTTCAGCGATTTCGCCCCGCCCGCCGCCTCGGCCGGGAAGAATTTCAGCATGGAATAGCCCAGTTCCATCGCCCGCATCACCTCGGAGGCGGTGACGGCGCCGGGCAGCAGCGGCAGGCCGATCTCCTCGCAGGCCCGGGCCAGCCGCTCGGTCAGGCCGGGCGAGACGGCGAAGCTGGCCCCGGCATCCTTGGCGCGCCTTGCGTCCTCGGGGGTCAGCACCGTGCCGGCGCCGACATGGCCGCCCTGGACCTTGGCCATTTCGCGGATGACGTCGAGCGCGGCGGGGGTGCGCAGGGTCACCTCGAGCACCGGCAGGCCGCCGGCCACCAGGGCCGTGGCCAGCCCCTCGGCGCGGCCGGCATCGCCCACGACCAGGACCGGGATCACCGGGGCGAGTTCGCAAAGCGCGCGGGTGTTCTGGGACTGGGTCTCGGGGGTCATGGCGGGCCTCGTTCTTGCGGAAACTGCCGGCAGGTTGCGCTTTTCCGCGCGGTTGCGCAAGGGCTCGTGTTAGCGTTAACTGCCGTCCTGGTCGGCGGCTTTGCCGGGGAAGGGGGCTGTCCGCCCCCTCTTGCGGCTGGCGCCGCAATTCACCCCCGAGGATATTTCGGCAAGAAAGAAACCCTCAGCCGCCGAAACTGCTGCGCCCGCCCGAGCGTGCGGTGGCCGAGGCGCCGAAGCCGCCGCGCTGGCTGACCTGGGCCGCGCTCATCGGCGGCTTGCCGATGGTCGAGGGCGCGCGCTGGAAGGTCGTGGCCGGCACCTTGCCGGCGCCGCGGTTGCTGGCGAAGCTCTGGTCGCCCTTGGGGGTCGAATAGCGCCCGTCGGCGGTGTTCACCATCGGCTGCGAGGAGATGCCGCCGCCGCGCGACAGCATCGAGCCCATCATGTAGCCGACCAGCAGCGGCATGAAGGAAAAGCCGCCGCCGGAATTCTGCGCCTCCTGCGTCTGCGTTGGGTCGCCGCCGCAATTGCCGGCGCCATGCTCCTGCTCGCACAGTTCCTTCGATTCGTAGCGCGGCGCGGTTTCCAGGAATTCCTGCCGGGCGGCGGCGAAGTTCTGGCGGCAGTCCTCCTCGGTGAACCACAGGGTTTCCTGCTTGCTGGCGGCGATGCAGCTTTCCAGGTCGGGAAAGCTTTGCGCGTCCATGCGGTCGTCCTCGCAGCCGGCCAGCGCCAGGGTGGCGGTTCCGGCCAGCACCAGCGCGACATGGCGGCCGCGCTTGCGAAGGCTGTGGCTGCGGGCGGGGCGGGGGACGGGGTTGGAACGGGAAAATGCGTCGGTCATGGATCAGCCCTCGATGAAATGCGGCTTGAAGCGCGACAGGTTGTGGGTGATGCGCGAGCGATCCTCGCGCAGGCCGAGGCCGCAGCAGTTTTCGCCGACGATCCAGGCGCCGAGCACCGGGTGGAAGCCGCCGAAATCCGGCAGGGGCGCCAGGCCCTGCAGGATCATCGGGTGGTGCGAATAGCTGTCGTCGCCGGTGCGCGCCGTTTCGCGGCCCTGTTCGTGGATGACGACCCCCGCGCCCTCGCGCGAGAAGATCGGCTTGGTCACATGGCCGCGCGCCAGCGCGTCGCGCGCCGCCTCGAAGGCCTGGGCCACGGCGGGGGCGGGGCTGCCGCCGGACAGCGCGTCCTGCACATCCGCGAGGAAGAAGGCCGGCAGCAGGTTCGGATGGCCGGGGAACATCTGCCAGAGCAGCGGCAGGATGGCCTTGTTCGACAGGATCGCCTTCCAGGGCGGCTCGATGAAGCGGGTGCCCGAGCTTTGCAGATGCGCGGCGAAATCGTCGCGCAGCATGTCCTCCCAGGGGTAGAGCTTGAAGAGCGTGCCGATGACCCGGGATTGCTCGTCGGCGAACTGGCCCTCCTCGGTCAGGCCGATCTGCCGGAGCGCGGTGAAATGCGCGCCCAGGCCCGCCTCGCGCGCGGCCCAGGCCAGGGTCTCGACGGTGGCGTAATCCTCGGGGTTGTCGGGATCGGCGGCGAAATGCACCTCCTCGCCGTCGGCGCAGATCTGCGTCCAGCGCGCCACGATCGCCTCGTGGATGCTGTTGAACTGGTCGCAATCCTCGCCCAGCACCCCCGCCGCCTGTTGCTGTTCGAACCAGAGCCACTGGAAGCTGGCGGATTCGTAGAGCGAGGTCGGCGTGTCGGCATTGTATTCCAGTAGCTTCGCCGGGCCGCTGCCGTCATAGGCGAGGTCCATGCGGCCATAGAGTTCGGGTTCGCCGCGCGCCCAGCTCGATGCGATCAGGTCCCAGTGCTGGCGCGGGATGTCCAGCCGGGTCAGCCAGGCCTCGTCGCGGACGGCGCGGTCCACCGCCTCGCGGCACAGCGCATGCAGCTCGGTGGCGGGGGCCTCGATATCCTCCTCGATCTGGCGCAGGGTGAAGCGATAGGCGCTGGTCTCGTCCCAATAGGGCTCGCCGCCCATGTCGGCGAAGGTGAAGCCGAGCTCCTTGGCCTCGTCGCGCCAGCCGGGCCGTTCGGGAAGGGTGCGTTTTTCCATGGTCTCTCCTTCCGCCCGAGATAGGGCGGTGGGCCGGGCGGGCGCAACCCCGCATGGCGATTTTCGGGCGCGGTCCGCCGACGCGGGCCCGGCGGCCGGCGCGGCAAGGCGCCGCGAGGCGGGGCGGTTATCCGTCGCGGCCTCCGCCCGCGGCCGGACCCGGCCAGCGCCGGCCCGTCGGGACCGGAAGCGCGCCGGACGGCGGTGGCGGCGCGGCGCGGGAAAATCTCGGCACCGGCACGCGGGGCTTGCGGCAGGCCGGGCTTCGCGCCAATCTGCTACCATTCCAGCCCCGCGAGCGACGGGGCGCGACAACAGGGATGATCCATCATGCAGAACCGTTTCCCGCTTCGCGCGCTGCTTCTGGCTTCGGCCATGTCTCTGGGGGTGGCGGCGCCGGCCGCCTGGGCCGAGACCCCCGCCGACACGCTGGTCATCGCCCATCAGATCGACGACATCATCAGCCTCGATCCCGGGCAGAGCTTCGAATTCTCGGGGCAGGACGTGGTTCACAGCCTCTATGACCGGCTGGTCGATTTCGACCCGCTGGACCTGAATGCCGGCATCAAGCCCAGCCTCGCGGAAAGCTGGGAGGTCAGCGAGGACGGCAAGACCATCACCCTGACCATGCGCGAGGGGGTGAAGTTCCATTCCGGCAACCCGGTGCGGGCCGAGGACGCCGCCTGGTCGCTGCAGCGCGCCGTCAAGCTGAACAAGTCGCCGGCCTTCATCCTGAACCAGTTCGGCTTCACCGCCGAGAACGTGGACGAGCGCGTGACCTTCGACGGCAACAGGCTGATCCTGCAGCTGGACCAGCCCTATGCGCAAAGCTTCGTGCTGAACTGCCTGGCCTCCGAGGTCGGCTCGGTCATCGACAAGGAAACCGCGATGAGCCATGCCGAGGGCGAGGATTTCGGCAATGCCTGGCTGTCCACCAACGGCGCGGGGTCGGGGCCCTACACCCTGACCGCCTGGCGGCCGAACGAGGCGGTGCAGCTGGCCGCCAACGAGGAATACTGGCAGGGCGCGCCGGTGATGAAGCGAGTGATCGTGCGCCATGTGCAGGAGAGCAGCGCCCAGCGGCTGCTGCTGGAACAGGGCGATATCGACGTGGCCCGCAACCTGACCCCGACGGATGTCGATGGCATCGCCGGCAACGACAGGCTGAAGGTCGCGGACGAGCTGCGCGGCCGCATCCTCTACATGGGGCTGAGCCAGAAGGATCCGCTGCTGTCCCGGCCCGAGATGGTCGAGGCGATGAAATACCTGATCGACTACGCGGGCATGGAGTCGAGTTTCCTCAAGGGCCAGTGGAAGGTGCACCAGAACTTCCTGCCCGAGGGCTATCTGGGCGCCTCGGACGAGAACCCCTGGACCCATGACATCGAGAAGGCCCGCCAGATCCTGACCGATGCCAGCATCACCTCGGGCACGGTCAAGACCATCGTGCGCGACATCCGCGAATATGTCGACGCGGCCCAGACCCTGCAGGCGGCCATGGCGCAGGTCGGCCTGACGCTGGAGATCCAGCAGATGACCGGGGCGCAGGTGCTCGACGCCTATCGCGCCCGGCAGGTGCCGATCTTCATCGGCGAATGGGGCCCGGATTACGCCGACCCGAACACCAATGCCTCGACCTTCGCCCATAATCCCAACAATGCCGACGATGCCGGCCTGTCGCAGCTGGCCTGGCGCAACAGCTGGGCGGTGCCCGAGGAGATGAATCGCGCCGTCGAGGCCGCCACGCTGGAGGGCGACACCGACAAGCGCGTGCAGATGTATCTGGACATCCAGAGCCAGTATCGAGAGATCGCACCGATCATCCCGATGTTCCAGAAGATCGAGCAGGTGGCGATGCAGCAGAACGTGCAGAACTGGACCTCGGGCGGTTCGGTCACCTCGGTCAACTATCGGCAGGTGACGAAGGAATAAGTCGTGGTCCATCCCGACCTGACCGGTCCGCCGGGACAGGGCGCGCCGCCCCCGGCGGGCGGCGCAACCCCCGGCCCGGGCGCGCGGCTGCGGCGCCGGGCGCGAAGCCTGGGCGGCATCCTGCTGTCGCTGGCGCTGACGCTGCTCGGCCTGTTGCTGGTCACCTTCGTCATCGGCCGGGTCATGCCGATCGACCCGGTGCTGAAGGTGGTGGGCGAGCGCGCGACACAGGCGCAATATGACGCGGCCTTCCAGGCCATGGGACTGGACAAGCCGATCTGGCAGCAGTTCCTGCGCTACATGGCCGAGGTGCTGCAGGGCGATTTCGGCCGCTCGATCTCGACCGGGCATCCGGTGGCGCAGGACCTGCGGCGGGTGTTCCCGGCGACGGTCGAGTTGGCGACGCTGGGCACGCTGATCGGCGTCTGCGTGGGCGTGCCCTTGGGCGTGGTCGCCGCGGCGCGCCGGGGCGGCTGGATCGACCAGATCGCCCGCGTGGTGGCGCTAGTGGGCTATTCCATGCCGATCTTCTGGCTGGGGCTGATGGGGCTTCTGCTGTTCTACGGCATCCTCGGCTGGGTCGGCGGGCCGGGCCGGCAGGGCATCATATACGACGGCATGGTGCCGACGGTCACCGGGCTGATCCTGGTCGACAGCCTAGTCGCCGGCGACTGGGCCGCCTTCCGCGACGCCTTCAGCCATATCGTGCTGCCGGCCAGTCTGCTCGGCTATTTCAGCCTCGCCTATATCAGCCGCATGACGCGCAGCTTCATGCTGGAGCAGCTTTCGGCGGAATATGTCGTCACCGCCCGCGTCAAGGGCCTGTCCGAGCGGCGGGTGGTCTGGGGCCATGCCTTCCGCAACATCCTTGTGCCGCTGATCACGGTGATCGCGCTCAGCTTCGGCTCGCTTCTGGAAGGGTCGGTGCTGACCGAGATCGTGTTCTCCTGGCCCGGCATCGGCCAATACATCACCAAGGCGCTGCTGGCCGGCGACATGAACGCGGTGCTGGGCGGCACGGTGGTGGTCGGCACCTGCTTCGTGGCGCTGAACCTGCTGTCCGACATCCTCTACCGCCTGCTGGACCCGAGGGCGACATGACCGAGACGACCCGCGCATGGCTTCTGTCCGACGCGCCGCAGACCCGGCGGCAGGCGCGTCTGGGGGCGATCTACCAGGGCTGGCTGACCTTTCGCGCCAACCGGCTGGCCATGGTCGGGCTGGCGATCCTGGTCCTGCTGGTGCTGGTCGCCGCCTTCGCGCCCTGGATCGCGCCGCAGAATCCCTATGCCCAGAACCTGGCCGAGCGGCTGAAGCCGCCTTCGGCGCAGCACTGGCTGGGCACGGACGCGCTGGGGCGGGACATCCTGTCGCGGCTGATCCACGGCTCGCGCGTGACGCTGTTCATCGTCGGCACGGTGGCGCTGATCGCGCCGGTGATCGGGCTTTTCGTCGGCACGGTGGCGGGTTTCGCCGGCGGCTGGGTCGATCAGGTGCTGATGCGCATCACCGACATCTTCCTGGCCTTTCCCAAGCTGATCCTGGCGCTGGCCTTCGTCGCGGCGCTCGGCCCCGGCATCGGCAACGCGGTGCTGGCCTTGGCGATCACCTCATGGCCGCCCTATGCGCGCCTGGCGCGGGCCGAGACGCTGACCATCCGCAATACCGACTATATCGCCGCCGCCCGGCTGCAGGGCGCAGGGCCGCTGCGGCTGCTGATCGGCCATGTCTGGCCGCTCTGCGTCAGCTCGCTGATCGTACGGGTGGCGCTGGACATGGCGGGGATCATCCTCTCCGCCGCCGGGCTAGGCTTCCTCGGCCTCGGCGCGCAGCCGCCGATGCCGGAATGGGGCGCGATGATCTCGGACGGGCGCACCTATATCCTGGACTTCTGGTGGGTCGCGGCCATGCCCGGCATGGCGATCTTCGTCGTCAGCCTGGCCTTCAACCTGCTCGGCGACGGCTTGCGCGACGTGCTGGACCCCAAGGGGGGCCGGGAATGACCCCGCTGCTTTCCGTCCGGGACCTGCGCGTCAGCTTCCCGACCCGCTCGGGCCGTTTCGAGGCGGTGCGCGGCGTCAGCTTCGACCTTGGCCGCGAAAGGCTGGGCGTGGTCGGCGAAAGCGGCTCGGGCAAGTCGATGACCGGCCGCGCCATCCTCGGCTTGGTGCGCCCGCCGGGCACGGTCGCGGCCGGGCGCATGGAGCTTGGCGGCCAATCGATCCTGAACCTGCCCGAGCGGCGCATGCGCCGGTTGCGCGGCGCGCGCATCAGCATGGTGATGCAGGACCCCAAGTTCAGCCTGAACCCGGTGATGACCGTGGGCCGGCAGATCATGGAGGGCTACCGGCTGCATAGCGGCGAAAGCCGCGCCGCGGCCCGCGACAAGGCGCTGGAAATGCTGCGCGCCGTGCAGATCCGCGATCCCGAGCGAGTCTTTCACGCCTATCCGCACGAGGTCTCGGGCGGCATGGGCCAGCGCATCATGATCGCGATGATGCTGGCCCCGGACCCCGAGATCCTGATCGCGGACGAGCCGACCTCGGCGCTGGACGTCTCGGTCAGGAACGAGGTGCTGCGCATCCTGGACCGGCTGGTCTCTGCCCGCGGCATGGGGCTGATCTTCATCAGCCACGACCTGAACCTGGTGGCGCAGTTCTGCGACCGCGTCCTCATCATGTATGCGGGCCGCGTGGTCGAGGAACTGCCCGCCCGCGACCTGCATGCCGCGAAACACCCCTATACCCAGGGCCTCCTGAACAGCCTGCCGCGGCTTGACCGGCCGGTGGACCGGCTCGCGGTCCTGCAAAGGCAACAGGACTGGCGCGACGCCCCGCCGGCGGGAGCCCCGTGATGGCCCTTCACCGTTTTCCAAATACTCATCCGCACCGGTGCCGCCCATGCTGACGGTCGAGAATCTGGACGTCTGGTTCGGCCATGCGCCCGAGCGCGTCGATGCGGTCCGATCCGCCAGCTTTACCGTCGCGCGGGGCGAAAGCTTCGGCCTCGTCGGCGAAAGCGGCTCGGGCAAGTCGACCATCCTGCGCGCCGTCGCCGGGCTGATCGACAGCTGGTCCGGCCGCATCGAGGTGGCGGGAGAGGTCATCGCCGGCCGCCGCCGCTCGCGCGGCTTCCACAAGACGGTGCAGATGGTGTTCCAGGATCCCTATGCCAGCCTGCATCCGCGCCATTCCGTGGACCGGGTCCTGTCGGAAACCCTGCGCCTGCAGGGCATGGACGGCATCGACCGGCGCATCGCCCGGCTTCTGGACCAGGTCGGGCTGGGGCAGGGCTTTCGCTTCCGCTATCCGCATCAGCTTTCCGGCGGCCAGCGCCAGCGCGTCGCGATCGCCCGGGCGCTGGCGGCGGAGCCGCAGCTTCTGCTGCTGGACGAGCCGACCTCGGCGCTGGATGTCAGCGTGCAGGCCGAGATCCTGAACCTGCTCTGCGATATCCGGGCCGAACGCGGGCTGACCTATGTGATGGTCAGCCACGACCTGGCGGTGGTGGCGCATATGTGCGACCGGCTGGCGGTGATGCGCGAAGGCCGGATCGTCGAAGAGATGGATGCCGCCGCCCTGCGCGCCCAGCGGGCGCAGGGCGATTACGCCCGGGCGCTGATCGCCGCCAGCACCGGCTACAGCCGCGACGCCTAGACCGCCACCCCGACCAGCTTGCCGATCCCGGCGGTGACCGCCAGCGCCACGATGCCGCCCAGGATCACCCGCAGCACCGCCCGGCCGGGCGGTGCGCCGCCGGCCCAGGCCCCCAGCGCGCCCAGCACCCCCAGCGCCGCCACCACGGCGACCAGCACGCTGGCGATGACCGCGCCGCCCGGCGCCAGGATCGCCGCCAGCAGCGGCACCGCCGCCGCGATGCTGAAGGTCGCGGCCGAGGCCAGCGCCGCCTGCAGCGGATTGGCGTTCGAGGCCTCGCTGAGCCCCAGCTCGTCGCGCACATGCGCAGCCAGCCCGTCATGCTCGGTCACCTCGCGCGCGGCCTGCAGGGCGGTGCCGGGCGTCATGCCCCGCGATTCGTAGATCGCGGCCAACTCGTGCAGCTCTTCCTCGGGCATCTCGCGCAGGGCTGCATGCTCGCGGGCGATATCGGCGCGCTCGGTATCCGATTGCGAGCTGACCGAGACATATTCGCCCATGGCCATGGACATCGCCCCGGCGACCAGCCCGGCCAGCCCGGCGATCAGGATCGCCTCGGGCCCCGGATCGGCCGCCGCCACCCCGACGATCAGCGCCCCCACCGAGACGATGCCGTCATTCGCCCCCAGCACCGAGGCGCGCAGCCAGCCCATGCGGCTGACGTAATGCGGATCGTCGGGATGGGCGCTCGGCTGGGTCATCGGGGTCCTCGGCTATTGCTGTTTCGGGCCAGCTTAACGGCCCGGACCGCATTTGCCAGCCTTGCGTCCCGCGACCGGCGCCGTCACGCTGGCGGCGGACGAATCCCGCCGAAAAGGAGGCAAGAATGCAGCACGGCCCGACCCTGCCGCCCGCGCGGAACCTGATCGGCGGCGCCTGGCTGCCGGCCGCCTCGGGACGCGAGATGCCGATGATCTCGCCCATCGACGGCCGGCCCTTCGCCACCATCGCCGATTCCGGGCCGGAGGATGTCGACGTCGCGATCCGCGCCGCCCGCGCCGCCTTCGAGGGCGATTGGGGCCGGCTGACCGCCGCCGAGCGCGGCCGGCTGATGCTGCGCCTGGCCCTGCGCATCGAGGCCGAGGCCGAGGCGCTTGCCCGGCTGGAAACCCACGACAACGGCAAGCCCGTCGCCCAGTCCCGCGCCGACATGGCGGCGCTGGCGCGCTATTTCGAATATTACGGCGGTGCGGCGGACAAGCTGCATGGTGAGGTGATCCCGTTCCTGAACGGCTATGACGTGACGGCGCTGCGCGAGCCGCATGGCGTCACCGGTCATATCATCCCCTGGAACTATCCGGTGCAGATCTTCGGCCGCTCGGTCGGGGCGGCGCTGGCCATGGGCAACGCGACGGTGACCAAGCCGGCCGAGGATGCCTGCCTGACCATCCTGCGCATCGGCGAATTGGCGGCCGAAACCGGCTTTCCGCCCGGCGCCATCAACATCGTCACCGGGCGCGGCGCGGTGGCGGGCCAGGCGCTGGCCGAGCATCCCGGCGTCGATTTCATCAGCTTCACCGGGTCGCCCGAGGCCGGGCAGGCCATCCAGATCGCGGCGGCGCGCAACCACATTCCCTGCACGCTGGAACTGGGCGGCAAGTCGCCGCAGATCGTCTTCGAGGATGCCGATCTTGAGGCCGCGGCCCCGGTCATCGTCAATGCCATCGTGCAGAACGGCGGCCAGACCTGCTCGGCCGGCTCGCGCGTGCTGATCCAGCGCGGCATCTGGGACCGGCTGATGGCGATGCTGGCCGAACGCTTCGCCGCGGTCGTGGCCGGGCCGGCCGAGGGCGCGCTGCTGGGCCCGCTGATCTCGGCCCGGCAGAAGGCGCGGGTCGAACGTTACATCGCCGAGGCCGCAGCCCCGCTGATCGCGCGCGGTGCCGTGGCCGCGGATGCGCCGGCGGCGGGCTTCTATGTCGCGCCGGCGCTGTTCGGGCCGGTCGATCCCCAAAGCCCGCTGGCGCAGGAAGAGATCTTCGGCCCGGTGCTGGCCGCCATCCCCTTCGACACCGAGGCCGAGGCGGTGGCCATCGCCAACGGCACCGAATACGGGCTGGTCGCCGGCATCTGGACGCGCGACGGCGACCGGCAGGCGCGCATGGCCCGCGCCATGCGCTGCGGGCAGGTCTTCATCAACGGCTACGGCGCCGGCGGCGGGATCGAACTGCCCTTCGGCGGGGTGCGCAAATCCGGCCATGGGCGCGAAAAGGGCTTCGTCGCGCTTTACGAATTCTCGCGGCTGAAAACCGTCGTTCATCGTTTCGCATAAAAGGGGGAGAAAATATGCGGCTTCAGGGCAAGACGGCATTGGTGACCGGCGGCGGTTCGGGCTTCGGGCGCGGCATTGCCGAGCGTTTCGCGCGCGAGGGCGCGCGGGTGGCGGTGCTGGACATCAACGCCGACACCGCCGGGGCGGTGGCCTCGGGCATCGAGGGCCTCGCCATCCCCTGCGACGTGAGCCGGGGCGATCAGGTCCGGGCGGCGGTGGAGAAGGCGCGCGAGAGCTTCGGCAGCCTCGACATCGTGGTGAACAATGCCGGCTGGACCACGCCGAACGGCCCGCTGCTCGACACGGACGAGGCGGCGTTCCGCAAGATCTACGACATCAACGTGCTGTCGATCTTTCACATGACCCATGCCGTGCTGCCGCATTGGCGCGCGCGCGGGCAGGGGGTGATGATCAATGTCAGCTCGACCGCCGGCATAAGGCCGCGTCCGGGGCTGAGCTGGTATAACTCCTCGAAAGGCGCGGTGAACACCCTGACCCGCAGCCTGGCGGCGGAACTGGCGCCCGAGGGCATCCGGGTGAACGCCATCGCCCCGGTGATGGGCGAGACCGGGATGCTGGAGCGGTTCATGGGCTGCGAGGACACGCCCGAGAACCGCGCCCGCTTCCTTGCCACCATCCCGCTGGGCCGGCTGTCGACGCCGCGCGACATCGCCAACGCGGCGCTTTACCTGGCCTCGGACGAGGCCGATTTCATCACCGGCGTCATCCTCGAGGTCGATGGCGGGCGGACGGTCTAGCCCGCTGCCTGCGCGCGCCGCGTGGCGATGCTGCGCCACAGGAAGGCCAGCACGAACAGCGCCGTCAGCACCAGCACGACGGTCGGTGCAGGCGCGCTGTTCAGCCAGAAGCTGGCCCAGACCCCGCTGACCGCCGCGAAGGCCGCGACGCCGACCCCGGTGGCCAGCATGGGCGGCAGCCGCCGCGTGACCAGGAAGGCCACCGCCCCCGGCGCGATCAGCAGCGCCACCGCCAGGATGATGCCGACCGCGCTGAGCATGGCGACGACGGTGGCCGAGATCATGGCAAGCAGGCCGTAATTCAGCACGGCCAGCGCCAGCCCCGAGACCCGCGCCTGCACCGGGTCGAAGGCCAGAAGCGCGAAGTCCCGCCATTTCAGCACCAGCGCCAGCCCGACCACGGCCGAGATGCCGCCGGCCAGCCGCAGGTCTTCGGGGCCGACGCCCAGCATGTTGCCGAACAGGATGTGATCCAGGTGCAGGTCGGTCCGGATGGCGGTGTAAAGCACCACCCCCAGCCCGAACATGCCCGACATGACCACGCCCAGCACCGTGTCGGCCTTGACCCGGCTGTTGCCCTGCAGCCAGCCCGACAGCATGGCGCAGCCCAGCCCGGCCAGGAAGGCGCCAAGGATCAGCGGCAGGCCGGCGACATGGGCCAGCACCACGCCCGGCAGCACCGCATGGCTGACGGCATCGCCCATCAGCGACCAGCCCTTGAGCACCAGGAAGCAGGACAGAAGCCCGGCGGGCAGGGCGATCATCAGCCCGATCAGCGCCGCGTCGCGCATGAAGGGAAAGGAAAACGGCAGCAGCAGCCAGTCCATCATGCGGCCTCCTCCAGCGCCGCGCGGGCCCGGCGGCGGGCGGCGAGCAGGCCATGCTTGGGCGCCAGCAGGAAGACGGCCAGGAAGATCAGCGTCTGCAGGCAGACGATCACCCCGCCGGTCGCGCCGTCGAGGAAGAACGAGACATAGGCCCCCAGCGCCGAGGTGGTCGAGCCGATGGCCACCGAGATCAGGATCAGCCGCGGAAAGCGGTCGGTCAGCAGATAGGCGGTCGCGCCCGGCGTCACCACCAGCGCCACGACCAGGAAGGCGCCGACGGTCTGCATTGCCGCCACCGTGCAGGCCGAAAGCAGGGTGAAGAACAGCACCTTCAGCGCCTGTGGGTTCAGCCCGACGGTGCGGGCATGGCTCTCGTCGAAGAACACCACCATCAGGTCGCGCCATTTCGCCGCCAGGATCAGCAGCGAAAGGCCGCCGATCAGCGCCAGCTGCAGCGTATCGCCGGGGGTGATCGCCAGGATGTTGCCCATGGTGATGGTCTGCACGCTGACCGCCATCGGATTGAGCGAGACCATGAACAGCCCCAGCCCGAAGAAGCCGGTGAAGATCAGCCCGATGATCGCGTCCTCGCGCAATCCGCTGCGCTTGTTCAGGAACAGCATGGTCAGCGCGGCAAGCCCGCCCGACAGGAACGCCCCCAGCGCGAAGGGCAGGCCCAGCATGTAGGCCCCGGCGACGCCCGGCACGATGGAATGCGACAGCGCGTCGCCGATCAGCGACCAGCCCTTGAGCATCAGATAGGCCGAGAGGAAGGCGCAGACCCCGCCGACCAGGGCCGAGACCCAGATCGCATTGGTCATGTAGCCGTATTCGAAGGGCACCAGCAGCGTGCGGATCATTTCGAGGCCGCCTCTTCCTCGCGCGCGCTGCGCTGCCTGTCGTCGTAGAAGACCAGCGGCCGCTCGTCGTCCGACAGCACGGTCAGCGCGCGCGGATCGTCGTCGTCATGCAGGCGCCGCCCGCCCAGCACGAAATGCCGCAGCACGCCGCCGAAGGCCAGGCGCAGGTTGTCGGGGGTAAAGACCTCGGCCGTCGGCCCATGGGCCAGCACGGTGTTCTTCACCAGAACCACCCGGTCGCAATATTCCGGCACCGAGCCGAGGTCGTGGGTCGAGACCAGCATGACCCGCCCCTCCTCCCGCATCTGCTGCAACAGCGCGATGATGGCGGATTCGGTCTTGACGTCCACGCCGGTGAAGGGCTCGTCCAGCAGGATGACCCGGGCGCCCTGCGCCAAGGCCCGGGCCAGGAAGACGCGCTTCTTCTGCCCGCCCGAAAGCTCGCCGATCTGGCGGTGGCGGAAATCCTGCATGTTCACGCGCGCCAGCGCCTCGTCCACGGCGCGGCGGTCCTCGGGCCGCGCGCGGCGCAGGAAGCCCATATGGCCGTAGCGGCCCATCATCACCACGTCCTCAACCAGCACCGGGAAGGTCCAGTCCACCTCCTCGGCCTGCGGGACATAGGCGATCAGGTTCCGGCGCAGCGCCTGCGGCACGGTCAGGCCCAGCACCCGCACCTTGCCGGCGGCGGCCGGCACAAAGCCCATCAGCGCCTTGAACAGCGTGGATTTCCCCGAGCCGTTCACCCCCACCAGCGCCGTGACCGAGGCTTGCGGCACCGAAAAGCTGGCATCGCGCAAGGCGGTGAAGCCGTTGCGATAGGCCACCGTCAGGTTGGATACCGCGATGCCGGGGGCGTCATCCATCGGACAGCCCCTTGACGATGGTCTCGGACGTCACGCGCAGCAGGTCCAGATAGGTCGGCACCGGCCCGTCCGGATCGGACAGGCTGTCGACGTAAAGCACCCCGCCATAGCGCGCCCCGGTCTCGGCGGCGATCTGCCGGGCCGGGCGGTCCGAGACGGTGCTTTCCGAGAACACCACCGGGATCCGGTGCTGCTTGATCGCATCGACGACGCGGCGCACCTGCTGGGGTGTGCCCTGGGCATCGGCGTTGATCGGCCACAGGAACAGCTCGTTCAGGTGGAAATCGCGCGCAAGGTAAGAGAAGGCGCCCTCCGATGTCACCAGCCAGCGCCGCTCCTCGGGCAGGGCGCGGGCGGCGTCGCGCAGCGGACCGATGGTGCGCGCGATCTCGCCCTTGTAGCGGCCGGCGTTGGCGCGATAGCTGCCCTCGCCCTCGGGATCGACCTGGGACAGGGCGGCGGCGATGTTGTCCACATAGACCAGCGCCGTATCCAGCGCCATCCAGGCATGCGGGTTGGGCTTGCCGTCGTATTGCCCGCCCGAGATCGGCATCGGCTCGATCCCCTCGGTCAGCGTGGCCGAGGGCAGGTCGCCCAGGTTGCGCAGGAACTGCTCGAACCACAGCTCGAGGTTCAGCCCGTTGCGCAGGATCAGGCGGGCGTCGCGGGCGCCGATCAGGTCGCTGGGCGTCGGTTCGTAATTGTGGATCTCGGCCCCCGGCTTGGTGATCGAGACCACCTCGGCCCGGTCGCCCGCCACGTTGCGCGCCATGTCGGCGATGATGGTGAAGGTGGTCGCCACCTTGAGCCGGCCTGCCTGCGCCAGCGCCGGGGCGGGAAGGATGGCGGGGGCGGCAAGCCCGGCAAGGGCCGTGGTCAGGAATGTTCTGCGTTTCATGATCCGATTCTTCTGCTCTGGGCCTCGTTCTGCCGCTGTTATCTGCGAATGATTCTCAACTGTCAAGCCAGTTGCAATTTCTTCGCATCTGGGCCAGAAAACCGCATGGAGATCGAGACCCGTGCCCAAGCCTTCGAGGACGCGCTGCGCCGTGCCGGCGTGCGCATCACCCGTCAGCGCGCCGCGCTGCTGCGGGTGCTGGCGGCGGCCGAGGATCATCCCGACGCGACGCAGCTGCATCAGCGGGCGACGGCCGCCGGGGCTGGGGTGTCGCTGGCGACGGTCTATCGCACGCTTTCCGCGCTTGAGGCGCAGGGCGTGATCCAGAAGCTGGAATTCGAGGGCGAGCCGGCGCGGTTCGAGCCCGCCGACGGCACCCATCACGACCACATGATCGACGTCGAGACCGGCGAGGTGATGGAATTCGTCAACGAGCGCATCGAGCGGCTGCAGGCCGAGATCGCCGCCGAGATGGGCTACGAGATCGTCCGCCACCGGCTGGAGCTTTACGTCCGGCGCCGCCGATGAGCCTGACGGTCTTCGACAAGATCATCTCGGATCGTGGCTCGCGCTATGCGGTGTCGGGCGGGCCGGCGCGGACCCGGGCCGAGGCCGAGGCGCTGCTGGCCGAGCTGAAGCGCAACAAGCGTTTCGCCAAGGCCACGCATAACAGCTGGGCCGCGATCCTGTCGGGCGAGGCGCTGCGCGACGACGACGGCGAAAGCGGCGCCGGCCAGATCATCCTGCAGATGCTGGAACGCGCCGGGCTGACCGACCATGTGGTGATCGTGACGCGCTGGTATGGCGGCAAGCATCTGGGCGGCGACCGCTTTCGCCACGTCGTCGATGCGGTGCGGCATTATCTGGCGCAAAGCGGGCGCTAGCCTTCGCGTCCGACCGCATGGGCCTGCAGCAGCTCCAGCGGCACGATCTCCAGCGTGCGGGCATGGGTGGCCTCCAGCACCACCTCGGGCGCGGCGAATTCCTGCGCCGCCTGCAGGAAGCGGGCCGCGCAAAGACACCAGCGGTCGCCCGGCTTCAGCCCCGGAAAGCGGAATTCGGGCCGCGGCGTGCTCAGGTCGTTGCCCAGGTATTTCGACAGCGCCAGGAACTCGGCGGTGACGATGACGCAGACCGTGTGCCGGCCGCGATCCTCGGGGCCGGTATTGCAGCAGCCGTCGCGGAAGAATCCGGTCAGCGGCGCGGTCGAGCAGGTCTCGAGCCTGCCGCCAAGAACGTTGAGCGCGGGGTCCATCACAGGGTCTCCTTCGGCTGCCAGCCGATCCAGCGGCCGTGGAAATCCGCCCGGCCGAGGCTCCATTCGCGCATCCCGCCGCCGCTCCAGAGTCGCAGGACCAGCGCCGCGCCCTCGCCGCCATCGGCCTCCATCGACAGATGCGCCAGCGGCCGGTCGGGACTTGCCCCGTCCCCGGCGGCCCGCAGCGCGGATTCGACGAGCGCCCGCGTGGGGGCGGGAAAATACTGCGCCGCCACGGTATGATAGACAAGCCTGCCATGCGCGCAAGGCTCGGCAAGCCGGGCCGCGAGCCATGCGCCGGCATCGCCGCGATCCACCCGCGGCGGATGCCGCCCGGCCAGCGCCAGCGCCGCCTGCATCCGCTCCAGCCGCGCCCGCTGATCCGCCCAGACATAGGCCAGCAGCCGCAGCCCGTCCCGCGCCGGGTCCAGCGGGTTCAGGTCCACGCCGCGGGCCGCGCCGATCGCCAGCGCCGCAGGGGGCGGGGCCGCGCCGCGCCATTGCGGGTTCAGCCAGACGGACTCCCCCTCGTCGGCCAGCAGGGACGGGGCGTATTCCTCTGCATCCCCAAGCCGGTATCGTGGAAAGTTCAGGTTGAGTCCCGCGCTGGCGCCCAGCTCCAGCAGGTCGAAGCGGCGCCCGGGCAGCAGGGCGCCGATAAACCAGCAGGCCGCGATCAGCGCCGCGGCCCGGGCGACCTCGTTGGTCTGCGGCGCATGCTCGACCCATTCGAGCATATGCGCTTCATCGTGATGAATTGCCTGTGAAATCCTGTCATGCAGCCGGTCATCGTCGGGTTCGGCATAGGCCTGGGCGAGTTCCGGGTCGCGTCCGGTCAGGACCAGCGCGTGCAGCGCCCCGCAAAGCCGCAGCGGCACCGAGTCGGCGCGGTGGCTGGCATCGCCGGGCCATGTCCGCACCCGGCGCGCCAGCGCCCCGTCATCCCCGGCCAGGATCAGCGCCAGCTGCTCGCAGACCCGCGCCGTCAGGGGAGAGCCGAGCGCGCGGCAGGCTTCGGCCTGCAGGGCGAATGCCGCGCGCCAGGCGGTCACCGGAACCGCTCGGTCAGCGCCCTCAGGCGGTCGGAAAGGCTGGGCGGCTCGGCGGCGGAATCGTTGGCGGGTTTCGCCGCGGGCTTGGCCGGCGACGCCTTGCCGGGCAGGTCCGGCCGCGTGCCGCTGTTGCGCGCCGGCGCCACCCGCGCCGCGACCGCGTTCATGAAGCGCGCATCCTCGCCGGCGGCCAGCGCCGCCGCCCCGTCCGAGATGCCGCGCAGCAGGTCGTCCAGCCCGGCCTGCTCGGCCTTGGCGAAATCCGACAGCACGTAGCCGGCGACGCGGTCCTTGTCGCCGGGATGGCCGATGCCGATGCGCAGCCGGCGATAGCCCTCGCCGATATGCTGGTGCAGCGAGCGCAGCCCGTTATGCCCGGCATGTCCGCCGCCGGTCTTGAGCCGCACCTTGCCCGGCGCGAGGTCCAGCTCGTCATGCAGCACGATCACGTCCTGGGGCGTGAGCTTCAGATAGCGCATCGCCTCGCCGACCGACTGGCCGGACAGGTTCATGAAGGTGCCGGGCTTGAGCAGGGCGACCCGCTCCTCGCCCAGCCGGCCCTCGCAAACCTCGCCCTGGAAGCGGCTGCGCCAGGGGGTGAAGCCGTGGTCCGAGGCGATGCGCTCCACCGCCATGAAGCCCACATTGTGCCGGTTGGCTGCGTATTTCGCGCCCGGATTGCCCAGGCCGACGATCAGTTTCATGCGTCTCTCCGTCGCTCGGGCGCCAGATTACCGGCCTGGCCGGAAAGGGGCAAATTTTATCGCTCTCTTGTCCTCGCGGCCCGGCGTTACTAAGACTCTGTCAACCTTTCGCGTCTAAGAGCGGTCCCAGGGGACAAGGCCCTTGGGACGAATCGCGAAACGGGCAGGCCAGGCAGGGACAAAAGCAAGGACAGACATGCACGATCCGGCAGAATTCTACATGAACACGCTCGTCCCCATGGTCGTCGAACAGACCAGCCGCGGCGAACGTGCCTATGACATCTTCTCGCGCCTGCTGAAGGAAAGGATCATCTTCCTGTCCGGCCCGGTGCATGACGGCATGGCGACGCTGATCTCGGCGCAGCTCCTGTTCCTCGAGGCGGAGAACCCGACCAAGGACATCAGCATGTATATCAACAGCCCCGGCGGCGTGGTGACCGCGGGCCTGTCGATCTATGACACGATGCAATACATCAAGCCGCGCGTCTCGACCCTGGTGGTCGGGCAGGCCGCCTCGATGGGCTCGCTGCTTCTGTGCGCCGGCCAGCCGGGGCATCGCTTCTCGCTTCCGAACAGCCGCATCATGGTGCACCAGCCCTCGGGCGGCTTCCAGGGCCAGGCCACCGACATCCTGATCCACGCGCGCGAGACCGAAAAGCTCAAGCGCCGCCTGAACGAGATCTATGTCGCCCATACCGGCCGCACCCTGGAGGAGGTCGAGGAGGCGCTGGAGCGCGACCGCTTCATGTCGCCCCAGGAAGCCAAGGACTGGGGTCTGATCGACGAGATCCTGACGGCGCGCGGCAAGGCCGAGCCGGACAAGTGATCACGGCTTCGGGAAGCTGCCGGGGCTGGCGTTTTGGGGATTGTGACGGGCCGGGGTGGCTCGTAACATGATGGCGACGCGGGACGTGGTCCGACCACGTCCGAAACAGGCGGTCGTCCGGCGCTTTTGCCGGGCCTCCGGGGCAATACGAGGATGAACTGATGGCCAATCCGACCGGCGGCGACAGCAAGAACACGCTCTACTGCAGCTTCTGCGGCAAGAGCCAGCATGAGGTGCGCAAGCTGATTGCCGGTCCGACCGTGTTCATCTGCGATGAATGCGTCGAGCTTTGCATGGACATCATCCGCGAAGAGACCAAGACTTCGGCGTTGAAGTCCGGCGACGGCGTGCCCAGCCCGCGCGAGATCTGCAACGTGCTGGACGATTACGTCATCGGCCAGGAACATGCCAAGCGCGTGCTCTCGGTCGCGGTGCACAACCACTACAAGCGGCTGAACCACAGCTCCAAGAGCGATATCGAGCTGGCGAAGTCGAACATCCTGCTGATCGGCCCGACCGGCTGCGGCAAGACGCTGCTGGCCCAGACGCTGGCGCGCATCCTGGACGTGCCCTTCACCATGGCCGACGCCACCACGCTGACCGAGGCAGGCTATGTCGGCGAGGATGTGGAAAACATCATCCTGAAGCTGCTGCAGGCCAGCGAATACAACGTCGAGCGGGCGCAGCGCGGCATCGTCTATATCGACGAGGTCGACAAGATCACCCGCAAGTCCGACAATCCCTCGATCACCCGCGACGTTTCGGGCGAGGGCGTGCAGCAGGCGCTGCTGAAGATCATGGAGGGCACGGTCGCCTCGGTGCCGCCCCAGGGCGGGCGCAAGCATCCGCAGCAGGAATTCCTGCAGGTGGACACGACCAACATCCTGTTCATCTGCGGCGGCGCCTTCGCCGGGCTGGACCGCATCATCGCGCAGCGCAACAAGGGCACGGCGATGGGCTTCGGTGCCGCGGTCAAGGAAGACGACGACAAGGGCGTGGGCGAGCTCTTCAAGCAGCTCGAACCCGAGGATCTGCTGAAATTCGGCCTGATCCCGGAATTCGTCGGCCGCCTGCCGGTCATCGCCACCCTGGGCGACCTGGACGAATCGGCGCTGATCACCATCCTGACCCAGCCCAAGAACGCGCTGGTCAAGCAGTATCAGCGGCTCTTCGATCTGGAGGGCGTGAAGCTGACCTTTACCGAGGACGCGTTGACCGCCATCGCCCGCCGCGCCATCAAGCGCAAGACCGGCGCCCGCGGGCTGCGCTCGATCATGGAGGACATCCTGCTCGACACCATGTTCGACCTGCCCGGCATGGACAGCGTCGAGGAGGTGGTGGTCAACGAGGAGGCGGTGGACAATCCCACGGCCAAGCCGCTGCTGATCCACACGGATGCGAAAAAGGAAACCGCGACCGCGGGCTGACGCGCAAGGCGCAGCAACGGGCCAGACGGGCTGGCCGGCAGGGCGCGGCCGAGGTGCGGCAACGGTCTTTGCCAGGGCGCCGGGAGGGCCCGCGCCATCATCGGCCGTGCCGCCCGCATTGCCGGCTGTTCGCGCAAGCGTGTCGATCGCGTGGATGGTCAGCACGGCAGGCGCCGCATGTCGCGGCCGCAGGCTGTGGGCGGGGTGCTGAGCTTGCCGAGAAACCGCAGCCGCCGCGCCGCCGATGAAGGATGCGACCGGTCTTGGGTCAGGATCGCTTTGCCGCTCGCGGCGCCGCGCGGTCGGCTGCCGCTTCGGGGTTTACTGTGGCGGCGCGGCCGCGTTTCGGGATTGGGACAGGCGAAACGCCTCGGCGCCGTAACGGGCAGGGCGGGCACCGCTTGTCGGGGCTCGCGGCCGGCGAGGCCCTGCGGCGATCCGTCCGCCGGCGGCTGGCGGTCCAAGCCTCTCTGGACCTTGGCCGCAACTTGCGCCATATCTCGGCCGACACCCTATGAAGAGGTTCGCACCCATGTCGTTTCTGCTTCGCTTTCTGACCTGGTGGAACAGCCAGACCCTGAACACCCAGGTCTGGACCAAGCTTTACGGCGCAAAGGTCGGAGAGGACGATCAGGGCAACATCTATTACCAGTCCCGCGACGGCAAGCGGCGCTGGGTAATCTATAACGGCGAAGCCGAGGCGAGCCGGGTGTCGCCGGAATGGCACGGCTGGCTGCACCACACCTTCCAGGAGCCACCGACCAGCGAGCCGCTGGCCCACAAGCCCTGGGAAAAGCCGCATGAGCCGAACCAGACCGGCACGCCGGCGGCCTATCATCCGGCCGGCTCGCTCTATCGTGCCCAGCCGGTCGAGCGCCGCGACTACGACGCCTGGCAGCCCGAGTAAGCCCATGAACAGCGCCGCGGAACGAGCCGAGCTTTGGGTTGGCGCGGCCGTTCTGGCCGTGGCGGCCGGCTTTCTGGTCTGGTCCACCTCGGGCGGCAGCCGGCTCGCCGCGCAGCTGGGCGGCGGCTATGAGCTGCGCGCGGCCTTTCCCAATGTGGACGGCATCGAGGTCGGCACCGATGTGCGGGTGGCGGGCGTCCGGGTCGGGCGGGTCGTCGCCGTCGACCTGAACCCGCAGACCTATCTGGCCGAGGCGCGGCTGCGCCTGCCCGAATCCATCCGGCTGCCCGCCGACAGCGCCGCGCTGATCCAGTCGGACGGGCTGTTGGGCGGCGCCTATATCGAGCTGCAGCCCGGCGGGGCGCCCGAGGACCTCGAGCCCGGCGCCGAGATCGAGGATGTGCAGGGCGCGGTCAGCCTGATCTCGCTGATGATGAAATTCGTGGATTCGCAAAGTTCGGAGGACGGCCAATGACGCATATCCTGACCCGCGCCTGCCTGTGCCTGCTGCTGGCCGCCGGCCCCGCCCTGGCCCAGTCTCCGGAGGAGGAGGACCTGGCCGAGGATCAGCAGCTGATGGTCGATCCGGCCTTCAGCGACGACCCCGAGGCGGTGGTCCCGGCCGAACCCTCGGCAGCCGAGCGCCAGCGGGCGGCCGAGCAGGCCCGCGGCCCGGAAACCGCGCGCGGCAGCGGCGCGCAACTGCGCGGGCTCGACAAGATCACCGGCAGGACCGAGGATTTCACCCTGACCGTGGGGGAATCGGTCGCCTTCGGCCGGCTCGAGGTCAGCCTGGCCGAATGCCGCTATCCGGCCGCCGACCCGACCTCGGACGCCTATGCCGAGCTGACGATCACCGACAGCCGGGCCAATGCGCGGCTGTTCGCCGGCTGGATGATCGCCTCGTCCCCGGCGCTCTCGGCGCTGGACGATTCGCGTTACGATGTCTGGGTGATTTCCTGCACCAGGGCCTGAAGCCCGGGCAGCGCATGCGCGGTGAAATCCGCCCGGACCTGCAGCGCCGCCGCCAGCCGCCGGCGATAATCCATCCGCATGATGGTCTGCCCGCCCATCGAGGCCAGGTGCGGGCTGGGATATTGCGTGTCCCACAGCGTGAAGCCGCAGCGCGCCAGATGCGAGGACATCCAGATCAGCGCCGCCTTCGATGCATTGGTCCGGCGCGAGAACATGCTTTCGGCAAAGAAGGCCCCGCCCAGCGTCAGCCCGAACATGCCGCCGATCAGCGCGTCGCCGGCGCGGATCTCCAGCGAATGCGCGTGTCCCATGCGGAACAGGTCTTGGTAGAGCGCGAAGAGCGGCGCGTTGATCCAGGTCTCGGCCCGGTCGGCGCAGCCCTCGACGACGCCCGCGAAGTCCTGGTCGATGGTCGCCCGCCAGTCGCAGCGCCGCAGAAAGCGCCGCATCGAGCGCGAGACATGCACCCCGCCCACCGGCAGGATGCCGCGCAGCGCCGGCTCGAACCAGTAGAGTTGCGAATCCGTGGCGGATTGCGCCATCGGGAACACGCCCTGGGCATAGGCGGCCAGCATCCGTTCGGCGGTCAGGCCCCCGCTCATGCGCAGGGCCTCTGTCGCGCCGGCAGCCGCATCGGTCAGGCGGCGGCCATCTCGGCCAGCCAGCGTTCCAGCCAGTGGATCGAATAATCGCCGCGCTGGATGTCGGGATTCTCGATCAGCGCCCGGAACAGCGGCACGGTGGTGTCGATCCCGTCCACGATCAGCTCGCCGAGCGCCCGGTTCAGCCGCGCCAGCGCCTCCTCCCGGTCGCGGCCGTGCACGATCAGCTTGCCGATCAGGCTGTCGTAGAAGGGCGGGATGCGATAGCCGTCATAGATCGCCGAATCCATCCGCACGCCCAGCCCCCCGGGCGCGTGATATTGCGAGATGGTGCCGGGCGAGGGGGTGAAGTTCGGCAGTTTCTCGGCATTGATCCGCACCTCGATGGCATGGCCGGAGATCTTCAGATCCTCCTGGCGGAACTCCATCTCTTCGCCGGCGGCGACCAGGATCTGCTGGCGCACCAGATCGACGCCGAAGATCGCCTCGGTCACCGGATGCTCGACCTGCAGGCGGGTGTTCATCTCGATGAAATAGAATTCGCCGTCCTCGAACAGGAACTCGATGGTGCCGGCGCCGCGATAGCCGATCTTGGCCATGGCATTGGCGCAGATGCCGCCGATCCGGGCGCGCTGCTCGGCGGTGATGACCGGGCCGGGGGCTTCCTCCAGCACCTTCTGGTGGCGGCGCTGCAGCGAACAGTCGCGCTCGCCCAGATGCACCGCGCGGCCGCGACCGTCGCCGAAGACCTGGATCTCGATATGGCGCGGGCGCTGCAGGTATTTCTCGATATAGACCTCGTCATTGCCGAAGGCCGCCTTGGCCTCGGCGCGGGCGGTGCGGAAGGCGTTTTCCAGCGCGGCCTCGTCATGGGCGACCTTCATGCCGCGCCCGCCGCCGCCGGCGGTGGCCTTGATGATGACCGGATAGCCGATCCGGGCGGCGATCTGCCGGGCCGCGGCCACGTCCGCCACCCCGCCGTCCGAGCCGGGCACCACCGGAATGCCCAGCGATTTCGCGGTTTCCTTGGCGGTGATCTTGTCGCCCATGATGCGGATATGTTCCGCCGAAGGGCCGATGAAGGTGATGCCGTGATCCTCGACCATCTGCACGAAGCCGGCATTCTCGGAGAGGAAGCCATAGCCGGGATGGATGGCCTGGGCACCGGTGATCTCGCAGGCCGAGATGATGGCCGGCTGCGACAGGTAGCTGTCGGTGGAGGGCGGCGGACCGATGCAGACCGATTCGTCGGCCATGCGCACATGCATGGCATCGGCATCGGCGGTGGAATGCACCGCGACCGAGGCGATGCCCATCTCGCGGCAGGCGCGGATCACGCGAAGCGCGATCTCGCCGCGGTTGGCGATCAGGATCTTGTCGAACATCCCGGCCTCACTCGACGACCATCAGGGGGGCGCCGAATTCGACCGGGCTGCCGTCGTCGACCAGGATGCGCTTGACCGTGCCCGAGCGGGGCGAGGGGATGTGATTCATGGTCTTCATCGCCTCGACGATCATCAGCGTCTCGCCCTCCTTGACCTGCTGGCCGATGCTGACGAAGGGCGTCGCGCCGGGCTCGGGCGCCAGATAGGCGGTGCCGACCATGGGCGAGGTGACGACGCCGGGCAGGCTGGCCGGGTCCTCGTTGCCGGTCGGGGCCGGGGCGGCGGCGGCTGCGGGGGCGGCCGGAGCGGCGGGCGCCGGGGCGGCGGCGGGCGCGGCCATGGCCTGGATGATCTGCTTGTTCTGCTTGGAGAGGCTGACGGTCAGCCGGTCGTTCTCGTCATATTCGCGCTTGACGGTCAGCTCGGTCAGCTCGTTGCGATTGAGCAGTTCGGCCAGGGCCTGGATGAAGGCGACATCGCCCTCGTGATGGCGCTTCTCGTGACCAGCGTTCTTGGATTCGTCGCTCATGCCGTCCTCTGGATGTCGTTGTCGGGGCCCGCGTTCTGCTTGCGCGGCGGATTTGGGCGTTCTTATAGACCGGTGGACAACCCAAGGGAAAGGGATTCGCCGCCTAGCCCCTGCGTTTCCAGCGCCGGTGCACCCAGAACCATTGCTCCATATGGGCGCGGACCAGCCGCTCCAGATCGTCGTTCAGCGCCTGCATCATGGCCGCGGCTTCGCCATGCGGCACCGGCGCGCCGACCTCGACCCGGAAGCTCAGCCCGTCGGGCTGGCGCACCCCGGCGATGGGCAGGATCAGCGCGTCATAGCGCAGCGCCAGCTCGGCCGGGGTCAGCACGGTCCTGGACGGCAGGCCGAAGAAGCGCAGCTCGGCGCCGTGATCGTCGAACTGGTCGAAGCCCAGGGCCAGCCAGCCGCCGCCCTTCAGAAAACGCAGCATCGCGGCCAGCCCGGCGCGGCCGCGCGGGAACATCGGCTGCGAGATGGCGTTCAGCGCCGGGATGTAATGGCGGTTGAAGGCCTCGTTGTTCATCGGCCGGTAGAGCGCGCCGACCGGCCAGCCGCGCCCGGCCAGCGCCGCGCGCATGGCGTCGTAATTGCCGAAATGCGCGGCGGCCAGGATGACGGGCCGGCCCGCCGCGGCCGCCTGCTCCAGCGCCGGAAGCCCGGGCCCGGTCAGCGGATCCGAGGCGCGGATGCGGTCGGTGAACTCCTCGCCCGAATAGGTCTCGGCCAGCGAGCGGCCGGCATTGTCCGGCACGGCGCGGGTCAGGCGGCGGATCTCGGCCGGGGGCAGGTCGGGGCAGGCCATGGCGAGATTGGCGCGGATGCGCCTGCGCCAGCCGGCAAGCGGGCCCAGGACATGGGCGAAGAACCAGCCCATGACCGGGATGCGCCGTTCGTAGGGCAGGATGCGGGCCAGGCCCATCAGCGCCAGAAAGGCGCCGTTGGCGATGCGGTCGCGCAGGCTGATGGGCTCGGGGGTTTCGGTCTCGCTCATCGCGGTCCTGCCTTCTGGGCTTCGATTCACGCGGGCCGGTGCATGGCGCGGGCCTCGCGCATCCAGACATATATGCCAGCGGCCACGATGATCAACGCGCCGACAAGGGTCCAAAGGTCGGGCAGGGTGCCCCAGACCAGCCAGCCCCAGAGCCCGGCCCAGATCAGCCCGGTATAGCCGAAGGGGGCGATGGCGGCGGCCTCGGCCAGCGAGAAGGCCCGGATCAGCAGCGTCTGCGCCGCGGTGCCGAGCCCGCCGAGCAGCAGGAAGGCCCAGATGTCGCCCGCCGCGATGGGCTGCCAGAAGAACGGCACCGCCAGGGTAGTGAGGATCGAGCCGACCAGCGCCGACCAGAGGACCGAGGTCGCGGTGGAATCGCTGCGCGCGATGCGGGTCAGGATCGCGCCGGCGGCATAGGTGAAGGCCGCGACCAGCGCCAGCAGCGCCGCGGGATGGAAGACCCCGGCGCCGGGGCGGATGATGATCAGCGCGCCGCAAAGCGCGGCAAGGATGCCGAGGATGCGCCGGATGCCGATGGATTCGCCCAGGAAGATCGCGGCGCCCAGCGTGATCAGCACCGGGTTGATGTCCATGATCGCGGTGGCCTCGGCCAGGCCGATGAATTGCAAGGCGCTGAAGAACAGCAGGATCGAGCCGAGCTGCGTCACGCCGCGGAAGAACTGCACCACCGGGCGCCGGGTGGCCAGGGCGCTGCGCAGCCGCGGCGCGAAGATGACCGCGACGATGGCCAGGTTGGTGACGAAGCGCACCCAGACCACCTGCACCGGATGGTAGAGCGTCGAGAGATGCTTGCCGGTCGCATCCATCAGCGTGAACAGGAAGATCGCCAGCAGCAGGAGCAGGATGCCGCGCAGCTGCGTGGACCGCGCGGGATCGCCCGCGGGCGCGAGGATCGGCGGCAAGGCGCCGGGGCTGGGTTGGGGCGGTGTCATGGCGGGTCCCTCTTGTCCCCGGGGTTATGCCCGCGGGCGGCGGCAGGGTCCATGGGGGGCGGCGCGAGGGCCGGGCCGCGCCGTCCCATGAGTATTTGGGAAACGGTGAAAGGCAGCCGCGGCGGCTTTCCCGGAGCGCCGGGGGCATGGGTATTCGGGGGAACGAAGAAGCCGGCGGGATGGGACGGGGCCGGCGGGATGGGAGGGGGCCGCGCCGGGGCGGGCGCGGCCCGTAAGTGCTTAGCCGAGCAGGCGGCGAGCCTCGGCGACGGCGGCCTCGGCGGTGATGCCGAACTCCTTGTAGAGCGTGGGCGCCGGGGCCGAGGCGCCGAAACCGGTCATGCCGATGAAGCCCGAGGTCTCCTCGCGCCCGCGCTCGCCCAGAAGCAGCCAGTCCCAGGGCTGGCGCACCGCGGCCTCGATGGCGATGCGCACGGTGCCGGCGGGCAGCACCTGCTGGCGATATTCAGCCTCCTGGTCGCGGAAGAGCTCCATCGACGGCACCGAGACCACGCGGGTCGGCACGCCCTCGGCCTCGAGCGTCTCGCGCGCGGCCACGGCGATTTCCACCTCGGAGCCCGAGGCCATCAGGATCACCCGGGGCGCGGCGCTGGCCTCGCGCAGCACATAGGCGCCCCTGGCGGTCAGGTTCTCGCCCGCATCCTCGCGCAGCAGCGGCAGGTTCTGGCGCGACAGCGCCATGACCGTCGGGGTCGATTCGCTCGACAGCGCGATTTCCCAGGCCTCGGCGGTCTCGATCAGGTCGCAGGGGCGCAGGGTCAGCGTGTTGGGCGTGGCGCGGCAGATCGCCAGATGCTCGACCGGCTGGTGGGTCGGGCCGTCCTCGCCCAGGCCGATGCTGTCATGGGTCATGACATAGGTCACCGGCAGGCCCATCAGCGCCGAAAGCCGCATGGCGCCGCGCGCATAGTCGGTGAAGCACATGAAGGTGCCGCCATAGGGGCGCAGCCCGCCATGCAGCCAGATGCCGTTCATCGCCGCGGCCATGCCGTGTTCGCGGATGCCGTAATGGACATAGCGGCCCTTGCGGTTTTCCGGGGTGAAGATGCCCAGATCCTTGGTCTTGGTGTTGTTCGAGCCGGTCAGGTCGGCCGAGCCGCCCAGCGTCTCGGGCAGTTCGGGGTTCACCACCTCGAGCACCATCTCGCTGGCCTTGCGGGTCGCGACCTTGGGCTTGCTGGCCAGCGCCTGTTCCTTGAGCGCCGCGATGGTGGGCGCCAGCCGGTCGCTGACGCCGCCCGAGATGCGGCGGGCGAATTCGTCGCGGTTCTCGGCCGCATCGACGCGGGCCGCCCAGGCCTCGCGCTCGGCCCGGCCGCGGGCGCCGATGGCGCGCCAGTCGGCCAGGATGTCCTCGGGCACGGTGAAGGCGGGCGAATCCCAGCCCAGCACCTCGCGCGCGGCGGAGATCTCGGACGCGCCGAGGGCCGAGCCGTGCACGCCCGAGCTGTCCTGCTTGTTCGGCGCGCCGTAGCCGATGATGGTCTTGCAGGCGACGAGGACCGGGCGGTCGTCCTTGCCGCTGGCGGCATCGGCCAGCGCGCGCTCGATATCGGCGGGGTCGTGGCCGTCGCAGGAAAGCGTGCGCCAGCCCGAGGCTTCGAAGCGTTTCAGTTGGTCCGTCGAATCCGACAGCGACACCCGGCCGTCGATGGTGATGTCGTTATTGTCCCAGAGCACGATCAGGTTCTTCAGCTTCTGGTGGCCGGCCAGGCCGACGGCTTCCTGGCTGATGCCCTCCATCAGGCAGCCGTCGCCGGCGATGACCCATGTCTTGTGGCTGCACAGCGCCTCGCCGAACTGGGCGCGCATCGCCTCTTCGGCGATGGCGAAGCCGACGGCGGTGGCGATGCCCTGGCCCAGCGGGCCGGTCGTCGTCTCGACGCCCTCGGCATGGCCGAATTCCGGATGGCCGGCGGTGATCGAGCCCCATTGCCGGAAATTGCGGATCTGGTCGATCGACATCTGCTCGTATCCGGTCAGATGGAGCAGCGAATAGATCAGCATCGAACCGTGGCCGGCCGACAGCACGAAGCGGTCGCGGTCGAACCAGTTCGGCGCGGCGGCGTCGAACTTCAGGTGGTTGCGGAACAGGACCGTGGCGACGTCGGCCATGCCCATCGGCATGCCGGGATGGCCCGAATTCGCGGCCTCGACGGCGTCCATCGAGAGGGCGCGGATGGCGTTTGCGAGGCGCCAGTGAGCGGGATCGGCCTTGCGGCGGGCGGCGATGTCCATATCGGGATTCCGTGCTGTTGTGTGGCGGCACGCCCTGATAGGCAGGAGGGCGGGCGGTTGCAAGCCGCAAGGGCGGCGAAGGGGCGGTTTCGCATGACGAAGGACCATGCCATCATCGGTTTCCGGCAGGATCGGATCGGCGCGCGGCTGATCTGCCTGCTCAATGTCATGCGCCTGTCGCGCAAGTTCGGCGTCCCCGGCCGCTATCTCTGGCTCTCGCAGCCCGAGGGTCCCTATCCCGAACTGGCCGATCCCCGCGATTTCCTGGCCCCCGATTTCGTGGCCGCGCATATCGACATCGTCGCGCGCCCGCCCGGCCGGACGGGCCTGCGCAACCTTCCCGCCGTGGCGCCGGGCATGAACAGCGCCGGCTTCGCCCGCAGCCTGGCCGAGGGACGGCGCTATGAATGCGACGCCATGTCCGAGATCATCCGCTTCATGGACGAAACCGAGGCGGAAGCCGCAGAGGGCCTGCGCGCGGCCGCGGCGGAGCTTGCCCTGTCGCCGCGGCTGACGCGTGCCTTGGCGCGGGCCCGGCGCATCCTGGCGCAGGCCGGCGGCGGCCAGCCCGCCGCCATCCATGTGCGGCGCGGCGACATCCTGGACGGCGATCCCTGGTCCTATTCCTCCTGGGCGTCGAAATATGTGCCCGACGAGTTCTTCCGCGCCTTCGTCGCCCGCGCCGAAGGGCCGGTCATCGCGTTTTCCGACACGCCTGCGGCGGTCGAGCATCTGCGCCAGGGCGATCCGCGCCTGGTGCCCGTGCACGAGCTGCTGAAGGCCGGCGCCCTGTCCGCGGCCGAGCGCGACCTGCTTGAGCTCTTGCTGATGGCCGGCTGCGCCGAGGTCGGGGCGCCCAGCCACAGCGCATTCTCGCGTGCGGCGGCGATGATCGGGCATTGCCGCATCGTGGCCCTGCCGGCCGCGCTGCAGGCCGGGCCGCGGCTTGCGGCCTATGATGCGCTTCTGGACCGGGTGATCGCGCGGCCCGACACTTTCTTCGCGCCCGGCGATCTGGCGCAGAGCGTCAGCTATGCCGCGCGCCATGCCGCAAGCTGCGGGCGCGGCGGCGAACTGGTCGACGCGCTGGCCGGGCGCCGCGCCCTGCTGGAGCGGTTCCCGTTTCTTTACAGGGAGCTGGCCCTGGCCGCCTGGTCGGCGCGGCGCAGGCAGAAGGCGCGGCGGTTGGCGCAGCAGGGCCTTGACGCGCCCTTGATGCGCAACCGCGACAAGCCGCAATGCCGGCAGGTGCTGCTGGTGACCGGCGAGCAGGGGCCGGAGCTCGAGGCCGACTTTCTTGGCATGCTTTTCACCGGCCGCGCGGCCGAGGGCCCGATCATGCCGGCGCTGGCGCATCGGCTGATCCGCGGCGGCGGCCCCGCCGCCCGGGCGCTGTGCTATGCGCCCGACCTGCTGCCCATCCATGCCCAGCCGGATCCGGAGGACGGCAAGGGAAGGCTGCTGCCGCTCTGGACGCTGCGCATCGACTGGTCGGAATTCGTCCGCGACCCCGGCCCGCAGCGCGAATTGCTGCTTTGGCCCGACCTGTGGCGCAAGATCGCGCCGGGGGCGGAAAAGCTGCAGCAGATCGAGGCGGCGCTGGCCCGGGGCGAAAACCCTGGGCTTGACGAAAGGGATGCGGCCTGGCTGGGCTTTTGCGCCTCGGTCCTGCGGCTGCATGGCCGGCTGAACCGGGCCTTCGCGCTGCTGCACTGGCTGGATGCGGCGCGGCCCGCGCAGATGCTGACCCACAAGCGGCTGGCCGATGCCTGCTTCGCCGCCGGCAATCGCAAGGCCGGCGACCGCTGGCTGGGCTCGGCGCTGGCGCTGGCGCCCGACCAGCCGCTGCTGCGCCTGTCCGCCGCCCTGCGCGCCGCCAAGGCGCAGGACGGCGCGCGCGCCGAGGCGCATCTGCAGGCGGCCCGGGCGGCCTGGCCCGGGCTGGGCCTGACCGAGACCCTGGGCCGCGCGCTGCGCAGGCAGATGCCTGCCGGCGCGCCCGCCTGCGCCGCAGAACCCGGCGCGACGCCGGGCTGACCGCGTCTGCGTCACAAAGGATTTGCCAAAACCCCGCTGGCCAAGCAATCTGGCAGAAAAAGCAATGCCTTTCGGCAACAGGGGGAAATGATGGCACGAGTTGCGACATCCGCGGTCGACCCGGTCGACGAGATCCTGCCGCCGGTCCGCATGGCGACATTGGGCCTGCAGCACGTCTTGGTGATGTATGCCGGCGCGGTGGCCGTGCCGCTGATCGTCGGCCGGGCGCTGAAGCTCTCGCCCGAGGACGTGGCCTTCCTGATCTCGGCCGACCTGTTCTGCTGCGGCATCGCCACCATCATCCAGTCGCTGGGCATGACGCGCTGGTTCGGCATCCAGCTGCCGGTGATGATGGGGGTGACCTTCGCCTCGGTCGGGCCGATGGTGGCGATGGCGAATGCCTATCCGGGACCGGAGGGCGCGCGGATGATCTTCGGCGCCATCATCGGCGCGGGGATCGTCGCCATGATCCTGGCGCCCTTCGTCGGCCGGATGCTGAAATTCTTTCCGCCGCTGGTCACCGGCACGATCATCCTGGTGATCGGCGTGACGCTGATGCGGGTGGGGATCAACTGGATCTTTGGCAACCCGGTCGGGCCGACCGCACCCAAGGTCGTGGACCCGGTCGCCATGGGCTGGCTGAACCAGCTGAAGGAGCTGGCCGGGACCGGCGCCGTCCCGGCCCTGCCGGACGGCTTTGCCCCGGCGCCCAGCGTGCAGAACCCGCTTTACGCCCAGCCCGTCAACATCGTCATCTCCGGGGTGGTGCTGGTGGCGATCCTGCTGATCGCGCGCTTCGGCCGCGGTTTCGTCGCCAATATCGCGGTGCTGCTGGGCATGCTGATCGGCGCGGCGCTGACCATCGCCCTGGGCCAGATGACCTTCGAGAAGGTCGCCGAGGCGCATTGGTTCGGCATCGTCACCCCCTTCCATTTCGGCACGCCGATCTTCGATCCGGTGCTGATCGTGACCATGGTTCTGGTGATGATCGTGGTGATGATCGAATCGACGGGCATGTTCCTGGCGCTCGGCGACATGACCGGCCGCGAGATCACCCCGCAGCGGCTGAGCGCCGGGCTGCGCACCGACGGCCTCGGCACGCTGATCGGCGGCATCTTCAACACCTTCCCCTATACCTCCTTCAGCCAGAACGTCGGCCTTGTCGGCGTCACCGGCATCAAGAGCCGCTATATCTGCGTCGCCGGCGGGCTGATCCTGATCCTGTTCGGGCTGGTGCCCAAGATGGGCGCGGCGGTGGAATCGCTGCCGACCCCGGTGCTGGGCGGGGCGGGGCTCGTCATGTTCGGCATGGTGGCGGCGACGGGGATCCGCATCCTCTCGACGGTGGATTTCGCCGGCAACCGCAACAACCTGTTCGTGGTGGCGGTGGCGCTTGGCTTCGGGATGATCCCGCTGATCGCGCCCGATTTCAAGCAATGGATGCCGCATGCCATCCACCCGCTGGTCGAATCGGGCATCCTGCTGGCCACCATCGCGGCGGTGGCGCTGAATGCCTTCTTCAACGGCACCGGCGGCGATGTCGAGGACGCCAAGCGCGCCGCCAGCATGGCCGATCACTGATCGGCGGCGGGCTCGCCGGTCGGGGCCGTCTCGGCCAGCGGCCGGATGCGCAGCCGGGTGACGCGGTTCTCGCGCCGCGCAACGACTTCGAAACGGTAGCCCTGGAACGAGAACACCTGGCCCGGCGTCGGGATCGACTGGGCCATGTGGATCACCAGGCCGGCGACGGTATTGGCCTCGTCGTCGGGCAGCGACCAGTCCAGCGCCCGGTTCAGGTCGCGGATGGTCATGGCGCCGTCGACCAGATAGTCGCCCTGGGCGTTCGGCACCAGCGACTGCGCGGCCTCCATGTCATGCTCGTCGGTGATCTCGCCCACGATCTCCTCGAGGATGTCTTCCAGCGTGATCAGCCCGCGCAGGCTGCCGTATTCGTCCACCACCAGCGCGAAATGCGTGCGCCGTTTCAGGAATTCGCGCATCTGCTCGTCCAGCGAGGTGGTGTCGGGCACGAAATAGGGCGGCATGGCGGTGCTGAGCACGTCGAAGTTGCGCAGCGCCTCGGGGCCGCTGTCCTGCAGCGCCTTGCGCACCCCGCGCAACAGGTCCTTGGCATGGATCACGCCGACGACGTTCTCGCGCTCGCCGCGATAGACGGGCAGGCGGGTATGCGGGCTTTTCAGCACCCGGTCCAGCACCTCATCGGCGGAAAGGTCGGCGTCGATCATCTCGATCCGCGACCGGTGCAGCATGATCTCCTCGACCGAGCGGTCGCCAAGGTCCAGCGCGCCCATCAGCCGGTCGCGTTCCTCCTTCTGCACGGCGCCGCTGGACTGGGCGATGGCCAGCGCACCGGCGATCTCTTCCTGGACGGAAAAGACGGGGCCGGAATCGTCGGCGCGCACCCCGAACAGCGCCAGGATGCCGCGCACCACCAGCCGCACCACCATGACCACGGGGGCGAGGATGCGGGTGCTGATGCCGATCGGGCGGGCGACCCGGCTGGCCAGGTCCTCGGGCGCCAGGATGGCATAGGTCTTGGGCAGCACCTCGGAAAAGACCAGCACCAGCGCGGTCATCACCAGCGTCGCCGCCGCCACGCCGCCCGAGCCCAGCAGCCGGGTGAACAGCGCCGTCGCCAGGCTGGCGGCCAGGATGTTGACGACATTGTTGCCCAGCAGGATCGAGCCGATCAGGCTTTCGCTGTCCTCGGTCACGTCCAGCGCCTTTTGCGCGCCCGCATCGCCCTTGTCGGCGCGCGCCCGCAGCTTGCTGCGGCTCGAGGCGGTCAAAGCGGTCTCGGAGCCCGAGAAGAAGGCCGAGAGGGCCAGCAGCACCAGGATCGCCGCGCCGGTCAGCCAGAAGGCCAGGTCGTAATACGCCGACCCGGCGGCAGGCGCAGGGACGGCGGCGGCCGCTGCCGTGGCCAGGGCGATCATGGCGCTTTCCCGTTGCGGCCGCGCCGCGCCAGCGGATGGTGGTTCAGCACCAGATCGCGCATCCGCCCGTCCATGACATGGGTATAGATCTCGGTCGTGCCCAGATCGGCATGGCCCAGCAGCGTCTGGATGGCGCGCAGGTCGGCGCCGCCTTCCAGAAGATGCGTGGCGAAGGCGTGGCGGATCACATGCGGCGAGACGCGGGCCGGGTCGATCCCGGCCGCCAGCGCCAGCTGGCCCAGCAGGTTGTTCATCGCCTGCCGGGTCATGTGCCCTTCGCGGCTGGCGGCGGGGAACAGCCAGCGCGCGCCCTTGCCGGCGACCAGCCGGCCCAGCGGGCTTTCGGCGGGGGCCTCGTCGCGGCGCTTCAGCCAGGCGGCGAGCGCCCGGCGGGCCGGATCGCTCAGCGGCACCATGCGCTCCTTGCCGCCCTTGCCCCGGATGAGCAGCAGCGCCGGATCGCCCCGGCAGGCGCCGACCGGCAGCGACACCAGCTCGCTCACCCGCATGCCGGTGGCATAGATCAGCTCGACCAGCGCCAGGTTGCGCGCGCGCTCGGTCTCGTTGCGGCCGATGCGGGGCATGGCGTCCAGCATGGCCTGCACCTCGGCGCGGTCCAGCACCTTGGGCAGGCGCTGCATCCGGCCCGGCCCGCTGATGCGGCAGGCCGGATCGTCCTCGCGCCAATCTTCTTCGAGCGCGAAGCGGAACAGCTGCCGGATCGCCGACAGCCGCCGCGCCCGCGTCGCCCGCGACAGGCCCTGGGCGTCGCAATGAAGCAGGTAGTCCTCGATCCCGTCGCGGGTGACGGTCAGCAGGCTGCCGCCGCGCGCCGCAAGCCAGCCGGCGAAATCCTTCAGGTCGCGGCCATAGGCCAGCAGCGTGTTGCGCGCCGCCCCCGCCTCGGCCGCCTGCGCGTCGAGAAAGGCCGAGATCCGGCCCTGATCGCCAAGCCGGCCGCCGCTCACGGTGCGCCGCCGCCCGGTCCGGGCGTCATCACCGGGGCCAGGACCAGCTCGACCGCGGCCTGACGCGCGATCTCCTGCTGGCCCAGCACCCGCAGCACGCGCAGGCCCTGCGCCGCGCGCGGCAGGTCGCCGTCAAGCCCGGCATCCACGTCGGCAAGGGCGGCCAGCAGCGCCTCGCCCCGGCGGTTTGCCAGGATCAGCTGCGCCGCGCCCTGCGGCAGGTCCTGTTCCGAAGGGCCCAGAAAGGCGGGGAAAAGCTGCGCCGCGCGCGGCTCGCCCTCGCCCGGGGGCGGCGCGGATTCGGGCTCGCCCTCGGCAAAGCGCAAGAGCCACAGGTCGAAGGGCTCGGCATCGGCGGGCGGGTTCTGCGCCACCTGCGGCTGCGCGGCCTGCAGCGCCAGCCAGAGCGCGATCTGCCCGGGCCTGCCGTCCAGCCCCAGCGCCCCGACCTCGGCCCCGACCATATCGGCCAGCGCCGGGCCGAGGCCGGCCTGGACCATGGCGTCGAAGGCGGCGGGCAGGGTCCGCGCCACCGCATCCGCGTCGCGCAGCAGCAGCGCATCGGCCAGCGCCTGCACGGCCGCGGCGCGGTCCCAGACCCCGCCCGAGGCGGCGGGCTTCTGCTCCAGATAGATCATGCGCAGCTGCGAGGCCGGGATGGCGCCGGCCCGCGCCAGCCGCTCGGCCGCGTCCAGCCGGGCCTTCCAGCCTTCGTTCTGGTCCAGGTCGGCCAGGGCGAAGGCCAGCGGCAGGCTGGACGAGGGCAGGGGCTGGCCGATCGCCTCGTGCAGGCGCAGCTCCAGCGGCGTCACCACCTGCGGCGGCACCAGTTCCTCGCTGCTGTCGGAATAGCCGTCGTCGAGATATTGCGCCAGCAGCGCCGCCATCTGCGGGTCGATCCGGCCCATGGTTTCGGCGCCGTGAAAGACCAGCGCGGCGGCGGTCCAGTCGCCGCCGAGCGCCAGGCAGAAGATCCGTGCCGGGAAGCTGGGGGCGACCCCGGGGGTGCGGTCCATGATCTCGCAGGCATGCGCCTCGTCGCCGGACAGCAGCGCGATGTCGAAAAGGCGCCGGAAGCGTTCCGGATCGCCGGGACCGGCCGCCTTCAGCAGCTCCTTGGCGGCGCCGGTCGCGCCCATGTCCAGAAGCTTGTCCACCCGCGCCAGGAACAGCGCGCCTTCCTGCCCGGCCTCGGTCCGGGGCGGGCGCAGCTGTGCGGCCAGCAGCCGCCGCTCCAGCCGCCGCAGCGCCGGCAGGCGCGGGTTCGAGCTGCGGATCAGCCGCACCAGCACCGCCGCGTCGCTGTCGCCCCAGAGATCCGCCGGCAGTCCCGCCGCCCGGGGCGAGACGGTGCCCTTGCCGTCGGGATTGCCCTCGCCCAGCCGGGTCACCCCGACCGGCTCGACCGCGCCGGTCGGGGCAATGTCGCGCTTGGACCGGCGCTTGAGCTCGGGCGGCCGCGGATCGCCGGGCCGCCATGAGGAGATGCTGCCCGGCTCCTGCACGCTGCCCGACAGCCAGTCGCTGGCCGAAAGCGGCGGTTTGGCCCCGGCCGGCTGGGCCAGCGCCAGCCCCGCCGCCACGGCGCAGATCAGGGCGCGGGCCAGGCCGGAGCTGTCAGTCGAGGTCATCTTGCCCAGCCCCCGCATCGGCCCCGGACGGGCCGGCATCGCCGGTCGCCGCGGCGGTTGCGGCTCCGGCAGGATTGCCGGCGGCGGGCTCGGCGGCCGGGGCCGGGGTCTCGGCGCCCAGGTCCAGCTCGACCGGCATCCGCATCTCGCGCGGGTCCGAGCTCATGTCGCCGAAATAGGCATAGCCGGCCAGGCCCGCCAGAATCAGGATGACCAGAACCACCACCACCTTCAAAAGCCGCATGAAACGCCCCTTCCGCCTCGATCAGGAATGCCGGTCTGCTGCCGGCTCGCGCGAAATATATATGGCATTTCCCGAAAGATCACGCCATCAGTCACTCCGGTTGCAAAAGGCGGGATGCGGGTGGTGATGCGGCGTAACATCGTGCTGATCGGGATGATGGGGGCGGGAAAGACCGCGATCGGGGGCGAGCTTGCGCGCCGCCTGCGCCGGCCGTTCCACGACACCGACGCCGAGATCGAGCGCGCCGCCGCAATGACCATCCCGGAAATCTTTGCCCGCGACGGCGAGGAGTTCTTCCGCGCCCGCGAATCGGAGGTGCTGGGCCGGGTGCTGGCCTCGGGCCCCGGCATCGTCTCGACCGGCGGCGGCGCCTGGCTGCGCCCCGAGAACCGTGCCCGCATCGGCGGCGAAGGCGTCTCGGTCTGGCTGGACTGCGATCTCGAGACGCTCTGGCACCGGGTCCGGCACCGGCCGACCCGGCCCCTGCTGCAGACTCCCGACCCGCGCGGCACGCTCGAGCGGCTGCTGGCCGAGCGCAGCCCGGTCTATGCGCTGGCCGATATCCGCGTCCCCGCGCAACGCGGCGACAGCATCGAGCAGACGGCAAATCGCGTGCTGGCCGCCATCGGCGCGCATGATCCGGCGATCCTGGAGGATAAATGAGCATCGACACCGTTCACGTGGATCTGGGCGCGCGTTCCTATGACGTGCGCATCGGCCAGGGCCTGCTGGCGCGCGCCGGCGACGAGATCGTCGCGCTGGCCGGCAAGCGCCGCGTCGCCATCCTGACCGACGAGACGGTCGCCGGCCTGCACCTGCCGGCGCTGCGCGAGGCGCTGGCCCGGCACGGCATCGCCGC
This sequence comes from Paracoccus sp. J39, assembly GCF_000518925.1. Lineage (NCBI taxonomy): Bacteria > Pseudomonadati > Pseudomonadota > Alphaproteobacteria > Rhodobacterales > Paracoccaceae > Paracoccus > Paracoccus sp. J39. The sequence continues at coordinate 60,172 of NZ_KI912521.1, forward strand.
GCCGGCGCTGGCCTTGCCCGCGGGCGAGGCCACGAAATCCTGGGCCGAGCTGGGCCGCGCCGTGGAATGGCTGCTGGCGCAGAAGGTCGAGCGCAAGGATCTGGTCATCGCGCTTGGCGGCGGGGTGATCGGCGATCTGGCCGGATTCGCCGCCGCGATCCTGCGCCGCGGCGTGCGCTTCGTGCAAATTCCGACCACGCTGCTGGCGCAGGTTGACAGCTCGGTGGGCGGCAAGACCGGCATCAACAGCCCGCAGGGCAAGAACCTGATCGGCGCCTTCCACCAGCCGGCGCTGGTCCTGGCCGATATCGACGTGCTGGGCACGCTGGCGCCGCGCGATTTCCGCGCCGGCTATGGCGAGGTGGCGAAATACGGGCTTCTGGGCGACGAGGATTTCTTCGGCTGGCTCGAGGCCAATGCCACGGCGCTGGCCCGCGATCCGGCGTTGCGCCAGTGCGCCGTGCGCCATTCGGTGGCGATGAAGGCCGGCATCGTCCAGCGCGACGAGACCGAGCAGGGCGAGCGCGCGCTGCTGAATCTGGGCCATACCTTCGGCCATGCGCTGGAATCGGCGACCGGCTATTCCGACCGGCTGCTGCATGGCGAAGGCGTGGCCATCGGCTGCACCCTGGCCTTCGAGCTGTCCGCGCGGATGGGCCTGTGCAGCCAAGAGGCGCCGTCGCGCGTCGCCGCGCATTTCGCCGCCATGGGCCTGCCGGCGCGCATCCGCGACATTCCGGGCGAGCTGCCGGACGACGAGGCGCTGATCGCGCTGATGGCGCAGGACAAGAAGGTGCAGGACGGAAAGCTGCGCTTCGTCCTGGCGCGCGGCATCGGCCAGGCCTTCGTCACCGATGCGGTCCAGCCGGCGCTGCTGCGGCAGGTCCTGGCGGATTCGCGCTAGGGTCGCGGCTCTTCGGTCTCGGCCCCGGCCTCCGCATCGGTTCCCGCCTCGGCTTCGGCCTCGATATCGTCGAGGGGCGGCGGTTCGGTGCGGCGGCGGGGCGGCACCGCCTCGTTATGGCCCAGCTTGCGGTCGCGGTCCCGGCGCAGCGCAGCGCGGCCCAGCATCAGCAGGGTGATCGGCGTGGTGGCCATGATGAAGATGCCGATCATCAGCTCGTGCACCACTGCTCGCCCCTCGGCCAGCGAGAACATCAGCATCGAGGCCAGGATGATCAGCAGCGTGCCGTAGCTGTAGCCCAGCGTCGGCGCGTGCAGCCGCTGGTAGAAGCTTTTCAGCCGCACCAGCCCGACCCCGCCCAGCAGGGTCAGCGTGGCCCCGATCACCACGAACAGCGCCACGACAAGCGCGGCCCAGGGCGGCAGCTGATGCAGATGCGTCATTCGATGACCTCGCCGCGCATCAGGAACTTGGCCGCGCAGACCGTGGTGACGAAGCCCAGCACGGCGATGACCAGCGCGCCCTCGAAGAAGAAGACATTGCCGTTGACCATGCCGATGACCAGAAACAGCAGCATGGCGTTGATATACATGGTATCCAGCCCCAGCACGCGATCCTGGGCGCGTGGGCCGCGCAGCATGCGCCAGCAGGCCAGCGCCAGCGCCAGGATCAGGGCGATCTGGGCATAGCCCAGGGCGAAACGCAGGATCTCGGCGGTCATTCGAATATCTCCATCAGCAGCGTCTCGTAGCGGTCGTGGATCAGGCTCTGCCAGTCGGCGTCGCTGCGCAGGTCGAGGACATGCAGCAGCAGCCGTCCTTCCTCCTGGTCGAACTCGATCCAGGCGGTGCCGGGCGTGCCGGTCAGGATGATCGCCAGCACCGCGATGGCATTGGGGTCGCGCAGGGCCAGGGTCAGCTCGACGAAGCCCGAGTTGTATTTCGGATGGTCGGGCCCGAGGAGCAGCACCCGCGCCACGGTGATGTTCGAGCGCAGGATGTCCACCGCCACGATCGCCATCAGCTTCGGGATCGCCAGCCAGCGCCGGAATACCGGCTTCGGCGGGTGCAGATGCTCGACCGACCAGCCCGCCCCCAGCGCGATCAGCGTGCCGAGCAGCAGATGGCCTAGGGTGAAGGCGGTCAGGAACAGCCACATCACCACCAGCGCGGCCGAGAGCAGGGGATGGGGAACGAGCCGGCTCATTCCGTCTCCTCCCCGTCGTTGCCGGGCTGCGGATCGGGGGCAAGGTTCTGCGCGGGGGCGGAGCGAATGTCCTGCGCCTCGGCCAGAACCGCCTTGCGATAGACGCCGGGCTCGAGCAGCGCGCTGGCGGTGGCGCTGGTATAGCCCAGCAGCGCCTCGGACCGCACGGTCTGCACCGCGATCATGCCCAAGAGCATGACCACCGGCACGACCTCGAGCGCCAGGATGCGCGGCGTCGGACCCTCTTCGGCCCAGAAGCGCCGGATGCCGAAGCGCATCAGCGAGATCAGCGCCCCGAGGCCGGACAGGATCAGCATGGCGGCATAGGTCCACAGGATCAGCGGCAGATGGCCGGCGGCAGGCAGGTTGTCCTGCACCGCACCGCGCAGGATGGCGAACTTGCCGATGAAGCCGGGCATCGGCGGCAGGCCGGCAATCATCGCCGCGACCAGGCTGAAGCAGATGGCCATGGTCAGCCAGCTGACCGTGCGATGGCTGGCCGGGGCCGGGGCGTCCTCGACCGTGTCCAGGCCCATCGGCGCCCAGCGTTCGCTGAGCGGGTCGAAGCCGTCCCCCTCGGTTGGGGCGTCGTCGTCGCCCTCGTCGTTGCGGCTGACCGGCTCGGCGATCAGGAAGAAGGCCGAGATCGCCGCGGTCGAGCCGACCATGTAGTAAAGCGCGCCTCCCAGCATCGAGCTGCCGCCGCCGGCCTGCGCGAAGCCGATCGAGGCCAGCACCGTGCCCGAGGAGATGATCGCCAGATAGCCGCCCTTGCGCGACAGGTCCGGGGTGCCGAGGATGCCGATCATGCCGAAGCCCATGGTCAGCACGCCGCCGATCATCAGCACCGGCGCGCCGAACCCCGCCGAGGGCCCCGCATCCGGCCCCAGCACCAGCAGCGACAGCCGCAGGATGACATAGATCCCGACCTTGGTCATGATCGCCATGATCGCCGCGGCGGGCGGCGAAGCCGAGCCATAGGTCGAGGGCAGCCAGAAGCACAGCGGCCAGGCGGCCGCCTTGATCAGGAAGGCCAGCCCCAGGAAGGTGGCGGCGGCATGGAACAGCAGCCGCTCGGCATCGTTGAGCCAGTAGAGGGCCCGGCCGATATCGGCCATGTTCAGGGTGCCGGTGGTGCCGTAGACCAGCGCCACCCCGATCAGGAAGAACAGCGAGGCCGCGAGGTTCACCGCCAGGTAATGCAGCCCGGCCTTGATCCGCTCGGGGCCCGAGCCGTGCAGCATCAGACCGTAGGAGGCGGCCAGCATCACCTCGAAGAAGACGAAGAGGTTGAACAGGTCCCCGGTCAGGAACGAACCGTTGACCCCGGCCAGCAGGAACTGGAACATGCTGTGGTAATGCTGGCCCTTGCCGTGCCAGCCGGCGGCGGCATAGATCAGCGAGGGCGCAGCCAGCAGCGCCGTCAGCATCACCATCATCGCCGACAGCCGGTCCAGCACCAGCACGATGCCGATGGGCACCGGCCAGTCGCCCAGCCGGTAGAGCCCGACCACGGTGCCGCCCTGTTCGGTGGCGGATTTCACGTCGGCCATCAGCTCGACCGAGGCGAGGAAGGTCAGCCCGACCGCCACGAGCCCCATGATCAGCTTGGTCTGCCGGTTGCGGTCGCTGTAGAACAGCATGATCGCCCCCGCCACCAGCGGGATCAGGATCGGCGCGATCATCAGATGGTCGGGCGTGGTGCCGTTGTTCATCATTCGCGCTCCCTGCCGTCGACATGGTCGGTGCCGCTTACCCCGCGCGAGGCGATCATCAGGACGAGAAACAGCGCGGTGGTGGCGAAGCTGATGACGATGGCGGTCAGCACCAGCGCCTGCGGCAACGGGTCGGCATAGGCGGTCGGATCGACAAAGCCGCCCTTGGGCATGATCGGCGCGGCGCCGACATAGAGCCGGCCCATGGCGAAGATGAACAGGTTCACGCCATAGGCCAGCAGGCACAGCCCGACGATGACCTGATAGGAGCGCGGGCGCAGCAGCAGCCAGACGCCGGAGCCGACCAGCACGCCGATGGCAAGGGCCAGGATCAGTTCCATTCGCTCGTCTCCTCGCTGGCTTCGGCCGTGCGGGCGCGGGGGGCGACGCGCAGCGACTGGTGGGCGATGGCGATCAGCATCAGCACGATGGCGCCCAGCACCAGCGAGAACACCCCGAAATCGAACAGCATCGCGGTCGAGAACGGCACCTTGCCGATCACCGGGATGTCCAGATACTGCGCATGCGCGCTGAGGAAGGGATAGCCGAAGATCCAGGACCCGGCCCCCACCGCCGCCGAGATGGTCAGCCCCGAGGCCATCCAGCGCACCGGCAGCACGGTGATCCGCGCTTCGACCCAGCGCACATTGGCGGCGACATATTGCAGCAGCAGGCCCACCGCCAGCGTGACGCCGGCGGCGAAGCCCCCGCCCGGCAGGTCATGGCCGCGGAAGAACAGATAGGCCGACAGCGCGATGATCGGCGCAAACATCCATTGCATCAGCACCGAGGGCACGAAGAGATAGGCCTCCAGCGCCTGTTCCTCGGCGTCGAGCTGCGGGCGCGGGCGCTCGACGCTTTCCGGCGCCGGGCGGAAGCGGCGCAAGAGCGCATAGACCGTCAGCCCGACGATGGCGAGCACGGTGATCTCGCCGAAGGTGTCGAAGGCGCGGAAATCGACCAGGATGACGTTGACGACATTGGTGCCGCCGCCCTCGACATAGGCGTTGCGCAGGAACCAGTCGCCGACCGAGGCGCCGGGCGGGGTCAGCAGCACCGCCAGCGCCAGCGCCGTCATGCCGGTGCCGCAGGCCAGCGCGATCAGCAGGTCGCGGCTGCGGCGTGCCCGGGCGACCAGCGTGTTGTCGCCGGGGATCTCCTCGTCGCGCTTGGGCAGCCAGCGCAGGCCCAGCAGCAAGAGCGTGGTGGTGGCGATCTCGACCAGCAGCTGGGTCACGGCCAGGTCGGGGGCCGAGAGCCAGACGAAGGTGGCGCAGGTCACCAGCCCGGCGCCGCCCATCAGCACCAGGGCCGCGAAACGGTGATACTTGGCCTGCCAGGCGGCGCCGACGGCGCAGGTGCCGCCGACCAGCCACAACAGGGCAAAGACCAGCTCGCTGGCGCCGATCTCGGGCATCGGCACGTTCCAGTCCAGCAGGCGCAGCACGAACCAGGACCCGGCCAGCGACAGCAGCACCATGACCCGCAGCTGCGTCTGCAGCGTGTTGGTGGACAGCACCCGCAACGCGAATCGCGGCAGGCGGATGGTGAAGACCTGCAGCAGCCAGTCGAAGCCGCGCGCGAAGTCCAGCCGCCGCATCAGCCGCGTGCCGTCCTCGCCCGAATCGATCAGCCGGCGCGGCAGCAGATAGAGCAGCGCGCCCAGCGACATGGCGATCAGGCTCATGATCAGGGGCGGGGTGACGCCGTGCCAGACCTTCAGGCTGAAATGCGGCAGTTCCGGGCCGACCACGGCCATGCTGGCGGTCTGCAGCCAGATGCCCAGCACCTGCTGCGGGAACATGCCGACCGCAAGGCAGATCGCCACCAGGATCGCCACCGGCAGGCGCATCAGCAGCGGCGGCTCGTGCGGTTCCCGCGGCAGGTCGGTGGCGGTGGGGCCGAAGAACACGGTGACGATGAAGCGCAGCGAATAGGCGGCGCTGAACGCCCCGGCCAGCACCGCGACATAGGGCGCGAAATTGTCGAGCGAGCCGCCGTTGTTCCAGACATAGGTCGCCTCGAAGAACATCTCCTTCGACAGGAAGCCGTTGAGCAGCGGCACCCCGGCCATGGCGCCCGAGGCGATGATCGCCAGCGTCGCCGTGACCGGCATCACCCGGGCCAGGCCCGACAGGCGGCGCATGTCGCGGGTGCCGGTCTCGTGGTCGATGATGCCTGCGGCCATGAACAGCGAGGCCTTGAAGACCGCATGGTTGACGATGTGGAACACCGCCGCGATCAGCGCGAAGGGGCTGCCGATCCCGGCCAGCGCGGTGATCAGGCCCAGGTGACTGATGGTCGAATAGGCCAGCAGTCCCTTGAGATCGTGGCGGAACAGCGCCACCACCGCGCCCAGCAGCAGCGTGGTCATGCCGATGCCGGTGACGATCTGGAACCAGGCATCCGTGCCCCCCAGCGCCGGATGGAAGCGCAGCAGCACGAAGACCCCGGCCTTCACCATGGTCGCCGAATGCAGATAGGCCGAGACCGGAGTCGGCGCCGCCATGGCGTTGGGCAGCCAGAAATGGAACGGGAACTGCGCCGATTTGGTGAAGGCGCCCAGCACGAACAGGATCAGCACCGCGGGATAAAGCCGGTGGCTGGTGATCTGCGGCCCCGCGGCCAGCACCGCGTCCAGGTCGTAGCTGCCGGCGATCTGGCCCAGGATGATCATCGCCACCATCAGGCACAGCCCGCCCGAGGCGGTCACGATCAGCGACATCCGCGCCCCGTCGCGGGCGTCCTGCCGCTGGAACCAGTAGCCGATCAGCAGGAAGGACACGATGCTGGTCAGTTCCCAGAACACCACCAGCATGATGATGTTGCCCGACAGCAGAAGCCCCGACATGGCGCCGGAAAAGGCCAGCAGGCAGGAATAAAGCCGCGGCACCGGGTCGTCGGGAGACATGTAATAGCGCGCGTAGAGGATGACGAGAAAGCCGATCCCCGCCACCAGCACCATGAACAGCCAGGAAAAGCCGTCGATCCGGAAGGTCAGGTCCAGCCCGATCGAGCTGACCCAGTGGAAGGTGCCGGTGATGTGCTGCCCCTCGGTCACGGCGGGATAGAGCACGCCCAGGATCACTAGGACGACGATCATCGTCAGCCCGGCCAGCCAGGCTTCGGCGTTGCGTGCCCCTATGGGAAGCGTGGCCGCCAGGGCGGCCGACACGAATGGCGTCAGAACAAGCAAGAGCAACAGGTTCTGTTCGACCATCGTGTTCCTTTTCCGGTTCGGGGTGCGCGCAGATAATAGACGCGCAGGCCCGGAAAACACAACCGACCGGGTCGAGAAAAACGACGCAAAAATCCAAGATCAGGAATATTTTATCGCGCTGCCGCGCGAGGCGCCGCGCCGGGGCCTAGCGGTCCCGGATTCGCGTCACGTCGCGCATCTGCCCGCCGGTGACCAGCACCTCGACGGGTGTGGGATGGCTGATGAAATGCAGCGGGCTGGCGGTCGGCCCATAGGCGCCGCAGGCATGGATGGCGATCAGGTCGCCTTCCTCCAGCCGCGGCAGCGTGACGCTGCCGCCCAGCTTGTCGATCGAGGTGCAGAGCGGGCCGGAAATATCCTGCTTCTCCTCGGGCCGCGCGCCGTTCTCGTCGCCGCCCACCCGGTGCATGACGTAATTGCGCCGCAGCACCATGCCGAAATTGCCCGAAGCCGCCAGGTTGCCGTTCAGCCCGCCGTCGCAGATGGCGATTCGCGTGCCGCGCGATTGCTTGACCGAGACCACGCGGGTCAGGAACCGGCCCGCCGGCCCGACCAGGTAGCGGCCCAGTTCCAGCACCAGCCGGGTCGCGGGAAAATGCGCGGCGAAGGCGTCGAGTTCGGGGCCGATCTCGGCCGCGATGGCGGCGAGGTCCAGCGCGCTGTCGCCGGGGTGGTAGGGGATGCCCAGCCCGGCGCCGAAGATCAGCTTCTCGGGGTTCAGGTCCAGCGCCGCGCAGGTGTCAGAAAACACCTGCATGAAGATGCGCCAGTTCTCGCAGATCGCCTCGGGCTTGAGGCATTGCGTGCCGGAATAGATGTGCAGCCCGATGATGCGCAGGTTCGGCAGGGCGGCGATCTGCGGCAGGATCTCGGCCGCGTCCTCGACATCGATGCCGAAGGGGCTGGGCCGGCCGGCCATCTGGTCGCCGAAGCCCTTGGGCACCCGCGCCGGCGCGAGGCGGATCAGCACCGGCTGGACGCGGCCCAGCTCGGCGGCGATGGCATCGGCCAGCCGCGCCTCGCGCAGGCTTTCCAGCACCAGCTCGCCCAGGCCCGCCCCGATGGCGGGGCGCAGCTCGGCATCGCGCTTGGCCGGGCCGGTGAAGCTGACCTTCGCCGCATCCCAGCCCGCCTCCTGGCTCAGCGCGAATTCGCCGCCCGAGGAGATGTCGAGATAGTCCAGCCGGCCCCGCATCCAGTCCAGCAGGGCCGGGTTCGGGTTGCTCTTGACCGCGAAGCTGACGGCGAACCAGCGCCCCAGATGCGCGCGCAGATGCGCGAGCCGGGCCTCGATCTCGTCGGTGGCATAGACATAGGCGGGGGTGCCGAAACGCGCGGCGGCCTCGGCCAGCTGCCGGTCCAGCGCGGCCGGATCGGTCGCCGGATCAGTCGCCGCATCAGTCAAGGGATTGCACATAGGCGAGGATGGCGTCGACCGTGTCGAAATTGTCCAGCGTCACGTCGCCGGGCTGCACCCGCACGCCGGCATGCTGCTCGACGAAGGAAATCAGCCCGACCATCGCCACCGAATCCAGCATCCCGGTCGAGAAGAGTTCGGTATCGCCCTCCAGCGGCGTGTCGATGTTCAGCTCGCTGCGGATGTAGCGGATCAGCTCGTCCTTGCTCAGGCTCATGGATTCAATGCCTTTCTGGTCAGTTCTGCAGTGCGGCCTTGGCGGCGGAAATGATGGCGGGGCGGTCCAGCTTGCCGCTGGCGGTGCGCGGCATGGCGCCCTGCCAGGGATGGTATCGCTGCGGACGCATGTAATGCGGCATCGCCCGGGCGCAATGCGCGGCCAGCGCGGTTTCGTCGGCCTGCGGCAGATAGGTCACGACCGCGTGAACCGCCTGGCCCAGATCGGCATCCTCGACCCCGAAGGCCACCACGTCGGTCACCAGCCCGCTTTGCGAGATCGCATCCTCGACCTCGGTCGGCGACAGGCGAAAGCCGAGCGTCTTGATCATCTCGTCCATGCGGCTGACGAACCACAGGTCGCCATCCTCGTCGACGCGCACCAGATCGCCCGACCAGACCACCGGTTCGTCGCCCAGCAGATGCGCCAGTTCGGGGCAGGGGCGGATCTTCTGTGCCGTCACCTCGGGCTTTTCCCAATAGCCCATGCTGACCAGCGGGCCGGCATGGACCAGCTCGCCCTGTTCGCCGGGACCGGCCACGCCCTCGCCATGCTTGACGGCGAAGACCTGCGCGTTCGGGATCTGGCGGCCGATCGAGCCCATCTTGGCCGCGAATTTCTCGGGCGGCAGATAGGTCGAGCGGAAGGCTTCGGTCAGCCCATACATCAGGTAGATGTCGACGCCCGGGAATACCTGCGGCAGCAGCTCCAGGATGTTCGGGGGGATCTTGCCGCCGGTATTGGTGATGCGCCGCAGCGCCGGCAGGTCGGTCGGGCGGTCCACCAGCAGCCGCACGATCTGGTTCCACAGGGGCGGCACGCCGGCGATTCCCGTCACCGATTCGGCCTGGGCCATGCGGATGATCTCGGCCGGCATGGTCAGCGGCTGGTGCACCACCGTCCCGCCCGTCAGCAGCATGGTGGTCAGCTGGTTCAGCCCGGCGTCGAAACTGTAGGGCAGCACCGAAAGCAGCCGGTCGCTTTCGTCCAGCCCCAGATAGTCCGCGACCGAGATGGCGCCCACGCGGATGTTGCGGTGGCTGAGCATCACCCCCTTGGGCGCGCCGGTCGAGCCCGAGGTGTAGATGATCATCGCCAATCCGCGCGGGTCGGGTTCGTCGGGCGCGGAAGCCTGGTCGGCGGCAAGCGCCCCCCAGGGGTCCGCGCCCTGGACAAGGCCCTCGGCCTTGCCCTGAACAAGATAGGCCGTGCCCTTTGGCAAGGCATGTTCGCCCACGAGCGCCTCCAGCGCGTTGCGGGGCAGGATCACCGCGCGCGCCCGGCTGTCGCGGGCGACATAGGCCAGCTGCGCGGGTGTCCAGCGGATGTTCACGTTGACGACCACGGCGCCCATCTTCCAGGCGCCGAACATGGCCGCGACCTCGTCGATGCCCTTGCGCAGATGCACGATCACCCGGTCGCCGGGCAGGATGCCGCGCCGGACCAGCCAGTCGGCGACGCGCCCGGCCTCGGCCGCCAATTCGGCATAGGTGACCGCGCGGCCCTGATCCACGGCGGCGGTCTTGCCCGGGCGGGCGGGCAGGTTGTCGGCCAGCAGGCGCCACATGCTGCGGTCGAAATCGTCACTCATGGGCGGGGGCCTTCTTCCTGGCGGCAAAGATCGGCAGGCTGGGATAGATCTTGGCGGGAGAGCCGATCACCACCGAATCCGGCGGCACATTGGTCGTCACCGCGGTATTGGCGCCGATCCGCACCCGGTCCCCGATGGTGATCGGGCCCAGCACGCAGGAATTCACGCCGATGAACACGTCATCGCCGATCACCGGCGCGCCCGGGCCCATGTTGGTGCCGATGGTGACGTTGTGCATCACCCCGCAGCGGTCGCCGATGACCACGTCGGGATGGATGGACAGCGAGCCCTCGGCATGGATGATGTGGAAATCCTTGCCCAGCCGCACCTGCGGCGGGATCCAGACCTTGGTCACGTTCAGGATCAGTACCTTCATCAGCGCGTAGGGCTTGCTGGCCAGCCAGCGCAGCAGCGGATTCTTCAGCCCGATGGCCCAACGGCCGTAGCGATAGACGGCAAGCGAGACGAAGGCGGGTTCGGTCAGCGAACGGCCGTGTCGTCTGTAGTCGTCCCGGAGAGTTTCAAACATCACCATACACTTGTTTAATGACTTCGGCGGGAAATAAGCTCGCCCGGCCCCATATTCCGATGTCTCGCCGCAAACTCAACCTGACTGTTAGGACGGGTTTCAGGGGTTTTCGACGGCGATCAGGTCGAGGGTGCGCCGAATCTGGTCCCATTCGACCCGGTAGCCGCCCGCCGTTCCCTCGCCGACCACCATGGCGTAGCGTTGCTGCCAGCAATCCGTCAGCAGCTTCAGCGAGGTCGTCACCCGGTCTGCCGGCTGCAGCGTCAGCACCGTGCCGCCCGGGGCCATGGCGATCACGCCATGGGCGAGCTGGCTGCCCTCGACGCCCACCACCAGCCGGGCGGCGCCCGCCGCCTCGGCCATCTGGTCGGCGTCGTGGCGGTCGATATAGAGCGTGCGGAAACCGTATTCGGCCTCCAGCCGCTCGGCGATCTCGGCCTCGTTCTCCAGGATGCGGGCATCGCCGCTGGCGCCGCGGAAGATGAAGACGCCGGGCAGGGGCTTCAGCGCGCGGTCCTTGAGGATGCGGGCGCGATTCTCTTGCGCGCGGGCGCGGCGGTGGCTGTTGTTGTGCAGGTCGTCGAACAGGATCAATTCGTCGAAATGCGCATCGCCGATGCGCCGGGGCGTCATGTCCAGCAATTCCTCGTAACGCGCGATATGGCCGCCGCGGGCAGGGGCAGAGGTCGCGGGCGCGCCGGCCGCCTCGGCCAGACGATAGGCGAGGCAGTCGTTCAAGAGCCAGTTGCCGAACCAGCGGTTGCCGATCCAGCTTTCGTAAAGCGCGCCGGACAGGCTTTCGCGCGGGCGGGCATAGGTCAGGCCGGAATGCCTGCGCTGGCGCAGGTGACGCTCGCCCCCCAGGGCATGCAGCACGCCGTCGACGAAATCGACGTCGCGAAAGCGGTAGCCCATGGTCGGCGGCGTGCGCTCGGCGGGGTCGCCCTGCATCTGCGCCAGAATGTCGGGCAGGGCGCCGAATTCGGTGCGCGCGATATGGTCGATCTGGTCGGGCAGCCAGATGCCCGGCGTGATCTCGACCACCTCGGCGGGGCAGATCTCCCAGCGTTCGACGGCGGTGTCGAAGAAATCCGCCTGGCCCAGACCGAAAAGACGACGCAGGCGGTTATGGATCGGTCTGAGGGAATGCATGGCGGCTCGGCTGGGCAGGTTCGGGACGAGTTTGAGGTCGCAAGGCGGCGCGTGCAAGCGGGATCAGCCGCTTCCGCCGGAATCCGGCGCCGTCAACGCCTGGATCAGCGTCCTGGCGATCATGGCATGGTCCGCGGCGGAAGGGTGCCACAGGCAGGCATTGCGTTTCGGGTCGCCCAGAACGACCAGCCGGTTGGCGATGCCCTTGGCGGTCAGCAGGTCCGAGGCGCTGCGATGCGCCTCGACCAGTTCGGGCCCGTATTCGCCGAAGGCAAGCAGGACGATCTGCGCACCGGGATTTTCCTGCATGCGGGCGGCGGCGAAATCGGCCAGCGCCGGGGCGAAATCACGGCGCAACTGGCTCGGGTCGCTCCAGCGTTCGCCCGGAGCGAGCGCCGAGCCGAAGACATTCGAGCCGAGCGCGATGACGACGATATCGGCCTGGCGCTGGGGCAGGGCGGTCGCTTCGGCATCCCCCGGCAGGGCCAGCGGATAGAGCCGCTCCATGGTGCGCTCGGGGTCTGCGCCGCCATAATTGCGCAAGAGCCCGATGCCCGAGCGGGCGACCATCCGGTAATCCGCATCCAGCGCCGCCGCCACCTGCGGGCCGAAGCTGCGGCTGGTATCGGTGGCGGCATAGACCTCCTCCTCGCTGCAATCGCGGCGCTCGGCGGTATTGGCGAAGCCCAGCGTGTCGGAATCGCCAATGAACTCGATCAGCCTCGGGGCGGGCTCGGGCGGAGGCAGCGCCGCGGCCGAGCCGTCCAGGAAGAAGCCGCCGAACAGCGCCGGTTCCCAGGATTCGCTGATCTTTTCAGCGCGGATCACATGCGGGCCGGGGGCTAGCCCCTCGATTCGCAAGTCCTGCCGGCCCGGGCGCGAAAGCTCGACCGCCTCGCCGTCCAGGATCACCCGCCAGCGATTGACCGCATCGTCGAAGCGCAGGGTGATTCCCGTCCCCGCGAACCGGGCCGAGGCGTGGAACCCCGGCCATTCGTGGCGATAGCCTTCGCCCGAGGAATCGGCCGCCACGCGGCCCGTCACCTGGGCAGGCAGGGCGGTCAACCGGGGCTGCGGCGCGACCAGCCGCGCCTGGAAGCCCAGGCCTTCGGCGAGGAGGAGCTGCGGCACCGGCGTCGCCGGGCGCGGCGGTTCTGGCCAGGGGACAAACGCGACCAGCGCGGCGAGCCCCAGGCCGAAAACCCCGGCGCCGATCCGTTTCATCCGTCCCGCACTCATGACCACCCATCCGCCGCCCGCATTCACGATCCTGACCAGGCCCTGCCGGCAAGTCCAGCGCCCGGTCAGGCGCGGAACCCGGCCAGAATCCCGACCGCGTCCCGGATGTCATAATGATGATTGCCGATGAAGAAACCGTTAAGGTCGATCTCCTCGGCATGGGTCATCGGCCCGTGCAGGCTGTGATCCATCATCCGCAGCACGGGATTTTTCGTAAAATTGCCGCTGACGATGGGCCGGGTCTCGAATCCCAGCGCCTCGAGTCGGCCCAGAACCTCGCGCCGCGCAAGGCCCGTTTCCGGCCGCAGCACCAGCGAAAATCCGAACCAGCTGCTTTCGCCGGTCTCGCGCTGGATGCGGAACAGCGGATGATCCGCCATCGCCTGCTGCCACAGCGCGCCGTTCGCGCGCCGCCCCTCGATCAGCCGCGGCAGCTTGGCCAGCTGCGCCCGCCCCAGCGCCCCCGACATCTCCAGCGGGCGCAGGTTGTAGCCGGGCAGGACGAAGCGGAAGCTTTCCTCGAAGGGATCGTCGCTCTTCTCGCCGGTGACGCGGTTGAATTTCGGCAGGTTGCGCGTCCAGCCATGCGCCCGCAGCGCCAGCAGGATATGGTAAAGCTCCTCGTCGTCGGTGACGACCAGCCCGCCCTCCATGGTGGAGATATGGTGCGAGAAGAAGGTGGAAAACGTCCCCATCACCCCGAATGTGCCGCATTGCCGGCCACCGAAGGTGGCGCCCATCGATTCGCAATTGTCCTCGATCAGCACGATGCTGCGCCCGCGGATAAGGGCGCGGATCGCGTCGAAGTCGTTGGGATTGCCCAGCAGGTTCACCGCCATGACGGCGCGGGTGCGCTCGGTGATCGCCCCGGCCAGCGCGGCCAGGTCATAATTCAGCGTCTCGCGGTCGATATCGACGAATTTCAGATGCAGCCCGTATTGGTGCAGCGGAAAGAAGGTCGTGGACCAGGAGACCGCCGGCACGATCACCTCGTCCCCCGGCGCCAGCCGCAGGGCGGGGTTCTGGGTATGGCGCAGCGCCGCCACCATGGCGAGATTGGCCGAGGAACCCGAATTCACCATCACCGCGTAACGGCTGCCGGTAAAGCGGGCGAATTCTGCCTCGAAGGCCGCCACCTCGCCCCCCATGGAAAAGCGGTCCGAATCGATCACCCGCTGCAGCGCCGCCCGTTCCGCCTCGTCCCAGCTGGAGGTGGCAAGGGGAAAACGGCTCATGGCTGCTGCTCCAGATACCAGGCATAGGTGGCGGCGATGCCCTCGCGCAGCCCGGTCCGCGGCGCCCAGCCCCATTCCGCCTGCCGTGCCACGGACAGGAGCTTGCGCCGCATGCCCACCGGCTTGCCCAGGTCGTGGGTGAAGCGGCCCTGCCAGCCGATCACCTCGGCCACGATGCGGTAATAATCGGCGATGGCGTGATCGTCCCCCGGCCCGACATTCATCACCGGCGGCAGCGCCGAGGGATCGGCCAGCGCCCGCAGGATCGCCTCGGCCAGGTCGCCGGCATACATGAATTCGCGCCGCGCCGTGCCATCGCCCCAGATCTCGACCGTCTCATGGCCCTCGACCCGGGCACGGTGGATCTTGTGGATGATCGCCGGCAGCAGATGCGACTGCCGGGGGTCGAACTTGTCATGCGGGCCATAGAGGTTGCAGGGGATCAGCGTGCGCCATTGCAGGCCGCGATCCTCGCGGCAGGCATAGTCCACCAGCCGCATCGTCAGGATCTTGGCCAGCGCATAGCCCTCGTTGGTGGGCTCCAGCGCGCCGGTCAGGATCTGTTCCTCGGACAGGTCGCGGCCCAGTTCGCGCGGATAGACGCAGCTCGAACTCAGGTTGATCAGCACCGGCACCCCTGCTTCGCGGCAGGCGGTGATGAGGTTCAGGCCGATCCGGGCGTTCTCGGCCAGGAACCGCACCGGCTCGGCCATGTTGGCCTGGATGCCGCCGACCACGCCCGCGGCATGGACCACCGCGTCGGGGCGATGCCGCGCCAGCCAGTCGCGCAGGGCGCGGTCGTCGCACAGGTCCAACTCGGCCCGCGAGGGCGCCAGCAGCTCCCAGGCGGCGATGCCCGGATGGGCGCGCAGGTTGCGCCCGACCATGCCGTTTCCGCCGGTGACGAACAGCCGTGCCATCTAGCGCCCCCCGGCCGAGACCGGCAGGCCCAGCCCGTGACGCTTCAGCAGCGCATGGCGGCGCGCCACCTGCAGATCGGCGGCGACCATCTCGGCGATCATCTCGCGCAGGCCGGTCTCGGGCCGCCAGCCCAGCCGCTGATGCGCCTTGGCCGCGTCGCCCAGCAGGCTCGCCACCTCGGCGGGGCGGAAATATTTCGGATCGACCCGCATCACCACGTCGCCCGGCCCGACCGCCGGCGCGAGGTCGCCGGAAACCGAGGCGACCACGGCAACCTCGTCCACGCCCGCTCCGCGGAACTCCAGCGCGATGCCCAGCTCTTCCGCGGCCCAGATCAGGAACTGGCGCACGGAATGCTGCTCGCCGGTGGCGATGATGTAATCGTCGGGCGCGTCGCATTGCAGCATCAGCCATTGCATCCGCACATAGTCGCGGGCATGGCCCCAGTCGCGCAGCGCGTCCAGGTTGCCCATGTAGAGGCAGCTTTCCACCCCTTGCGCGATATTCGCCAGCCCGCGGGTGATCTTGCGGGTGACGAAGGTCTCGCCGCGGCGCGGGCTTTCGTGGTTGAACAGGATGCCGTTGCAGGCGAAAAGCCCGTAGGCCTCGCGATAGTTCACCGTGATCCAATAGGCATAAAGCTTGGCCACGGCATAGGGGCTGCGGGGATGGAAGGGCGTGCGCTCGGTCTGCGGCGTCTCGCGCACCAGCCCGTAAAGCTCCGAGCTCGAGGCCTGGTAATAGCGCGTCACCCCCTCCAGCCCCAGGAAGCGGATCGCCTCCAGAAGCCGCAGCGCCCCCAGCCCATCCACGTCGGCGGTATATTCCGGCGCCTCGAAACTGACCGCGACATGGGACTGCGCGCCCAGGTTATAGACCTCGTCGGGCCGCACCTCGGCCATGATCCGGGTCAGGCTGGAGCTGTCGGTCAGATCCCCGTAATGCAGGAAGAAGCGCGGCGCGGCCTCATGCGGGTCCTGGAAGATGTGATCGATGCGCTGGGTGTTGAAGGACGAGGCGCGGCGCTTGATGCCATGCACCTCATAGCCCTTTTCCAGCAGGAACTCGGCCAGATAGGAGCCGTCCTGCCCGGTCACCCCGGTGATGAGCGCCTTCTTCACCATCCATCCTCCTGGCCGGGCTTCTTTGCTCTTCAAATACCCATGCGACCGCGCAAGCTTCGCTGTCCTCCGGGTATTTTCAGAGCAAAGAAGACACAGGCGCGGCCCCAAGATCCTTCTGCCCGGCGCCCGCTTTCACCGTTTTTCAAATACTCCCGCGGCCGCACCACCGGCACAGCCGCCCGATCTTCATAGCGCCGCGTCGAAGACCGGCCGGTAGATCTCCTTCAGCCGCGCCACCGCCTCCTGCGGCGACATCTCGATCGACTCGCCGGTGCGGCGCGCGGTCAGCTCGACCTTGTTCGCAGCCAGGCCGCGCGGCCCGACGGTGATCCGCCAGGGCAGGCCGATCAGGTCCATGGTGGCGAATTTCGCCCCTGCGCGCTCGTCGCGGTCGTCATAAAGCGGGTCCAGCCCCTGCGCCTTCAGCTCGGCGTAAAGCGCCTCGCAGGCCCCGTCGGTCGAGGCGTCGCCCTGCTTGAGGTTGACGATGCCGACATGGAAGGGTGTCACGCCCTCGGGCCAGACGATGCCCTTGTCGTCATGGCTGGCCTCGATGATCGCGCCCAGCAGGCGGCTGACGCCGATGCCGTGCGAACCCATATGCACCGGCACGCGCTGGCCGTCCGGGCCGACCACCGTGGCGCCCATCGGCTCGGAATACTTGGTGCCGAAATAGAAGATCTGCCCGACCTCGATGCCGCGCGCCTGGCGGCGGCGGGCCTCGGGAACCTGCTCGAACAGCGCCGGGTCGTGGGTCTCGTCGGTGCGGGCGTAGCGGCTGGTGAATTCCTCAAGCACCGCCTGGCATTGCGCGACATCGTCGTAGTCGATGGTGCGGTCGCCGAATTTCAGGTCGGTGATCTCGCTGTCGTAGAAGACCTCGGATTCGCCGGTCTCGGCCAGCACCAGGAATTCATGGGTATAGTCGCCGCCGATCGGGCCGCCGTCCGCGCGCATCGGGATGGCCTGCAGCCCCATGCGCTCATAGGTGCGCAGATAGCTGACCAGGTGGCGGTTATAGGCGTGCAGCGCGTCCTCTTTCGTCAGGTCGAAATTGTAGCCGTCCTTCATCAGGAATTCGCGGCCGCGCATGACGCCGAAGCGCGGGCGGATCTCGTCGCGGAACTTCCACTGGATGTGATACAGCGTCAGCGGCAGGTCCTTGTAGCTGTTCACATGCGACCGGAAGATGTCGGTGATCATCTCCTCGTTCGTGGGGCCATAGAGCAGGTCGCGCTTGTGGCGGTCCTTGATGCGCAGCATCTCCTCGCCGTAATCGTCATAGCGGCCGCTCTCGCGCCACAGGTCGGCCGCCTGCAGGGTCGGCATCAGCATGGCGATATGGCCGGCGCGGGCCTGTTCCTCATGCACGATCTGCTCGATGCGCCTGAGCACCTTGAAGCCCAGCGGCAGCCAGGAATAGATGCCCGCCGCCTGCTGCTTGATCATGCCGGCGCGCAGCATCAGCCGGTGGCTGACGATCTGGGCCTCTTTGGGGTCTTCCTTCAGGACGGGCATGAAATAGCGCGTGAGACGCATGGCGAAATCCTCGATATGGCCGGCACGGGTTAGCGCAGAGCGTCCGGCGGGGCAACGCCCTTCCTTGCAAGCGGCGGCGGGACCGTCCACATAGGAACGCGGACGCGAGGACGGGAGCGACAAGACCCATGCAATTGCCGGTGCAGAAACAGATCCTGTATTGGGGCGGGGCGCTGGCCGTCCTGCTGCTGGCGCTCTGGGGGCTGGGCAATGCCATCATGCCCTTCATCATGGGCGCGGCGGTGGCCTATCTCTTCGACCCGCTGGCCGACCGGCTGGAGCGGCTGGGCCTGTCGCGCACCGCCGCGGTCGTCATCATCACGCTTTGCGGCCTGCTGCTGGTGGTGGCGCTGTTTTTGCTGCTGGTGCCGGTGCTGGTGCGCCAGACCACGGCGCTGATCGAGACGGCGCCGCAGATGTTCCAGCAGCTGCAGCGGTTCCTGATGACCCGCTTTCCCGAGATCTTCACCGAGGGCAGCCCGGTCAACACCGCGCTGACCAACATGGGCCAGCAGATCAGCGAGCGCGGCGGTCAGCTGGTCAGCACCGTGCTGGGCTCGGTCATGGGCGTGGTCAGCATGGTCATGCTGGTGGTGATCGTGCCGGTCGTGGCCTTCTACCTGCTGCTCGACTGGGACAACATGGTGGACCGGCTGGACGAGCTGCTGCCGCGCGAGCATGCCGGCACCATCCGCCGCCTGGGGCATGAGATCGATGCGGCGCTGTCGGGTTTCGTGCGCGGGCAGGGCATGGTGATCCTGATCCTGGGCACCTTCTATTCGGTCTGCCTGGGCCTGATCGGTCTGCCCTTCGGGGTGGCGATCGGGGTGATCGCCGCCTCGCTCTCGTTCATCCCCTATGTCGGCGTGGTGATCGGCGGCGTGACCGCCATCGGCGTGGCGCTGTTTTCCTTCTGGGGCGAGCCGGTCTGGATCGGCGCAGTGATCGCGGTCTTCGTCCTGGGCCAGATCGTCGAGGGCAACTACCTGCAGCCCAAGATCGTCGGCGGCCATGTCGGGCTGCATCCGGTCTGGCTGATGCTGGCCCTGACCGTCTTCGGCACGCTTTTCGGCTTCGTCGGCCTTCTGGTCGCGGTGCCGGCGGCGGCGGCGCTTGGCGTGCTGGTGCGCTTCGGCGTCGGTCGCTACAAGGAAAGCGCGCTTTACACCGGGCGCGAGGTCCCCTCGCCGCCCCCGCCGCCGACGCTGGTCGAACTGGTGCCGCGCGGCACCTCCGAGCGCGCGCGCCAGTTGGCGCAGATGTCGCGCGACGTGGCGGTGGCCGAGATCCAGCGCGAGGAGCATCTGGCGCATCTGCTGGAGGAGCACCAGCATCGCCAGGAGGCCGGCGCGGTCCCCGATGCCGAAGGTCCGCCCTCGCCCTCGGAACTCTGGGCCGAGGCCCGCGAGAGCCGGGAAGGCAAGGGCGGCTGAACGGTGGCAAGGCAGCTGACCCTGGACCTGACGATGCCGCCGGCCTCGTCGCGCGACGATTTCCTGATCACCGCCGCCAATCGCGACGCGCTGGCCATGCTGGACGCGCCCGAGCGCTGGCCGCAGGGGCGTCTGCTGCTGATCGGGGGCCCCGGATCGGGCAAGTCGCATCTGGTCGGCTTCTGGGCGGCCGAACATGGTGCCCCCGTCAGCCACGGCTGGACGCTGTCGCCCGACACCGTGGACGAGCTGGTCCGGCCGGGCGGCGCTCTGGTCGTCGAGGACGCGCATGAGATCGGCGGCAACGCCACGGCCGAGCAGGGGCTGTTCCATCTGTGGAACCTCGCCGGCGCGCGGCAGGCGCTGCTGCTGATCACCGCGCGCACGGCGCCGCGCGACTGGGGCGTGGCGCTGCCCGACCTGCGCTCGCGGCTGGAAACCGCGGCGCAGGCGGTGCTCGGCCCGCCCGACGACGCGCTGCTGCCGGCGGTGCTGGTCAAGCTGTTCGCGGACCGCCAGATCCAGGTCGCGCCCGAAGTGGTGGACTGGCTGGCGCTGCGCATGGAGCGCGACCTGGGCCTGGCCCGCCGCCTGGTTGCCGCCATCGACCGCGAATCGCTGGCCGACCGCCGCGCCATCACCCGGCGCCTGGCCGCCGAGCTTCTGGACAAGCTCACCCCTGCCGACGCATGATCCGCCGGCATTTCCCTAGCCCGCAGTGACATGACCCAAGCCGATTTCCTGAAATCCCCATTTCCCGCCCCGCGCGCGCTGCCCGACGGCACGCCCGAGGGGTCGGCGCGCTTCTTCAACCGCGAGATCAGCTGGCTCGCCTTCAACTGGCGGGTGCTGGACGAGGCGCGCAACCCGCGCGTGCCGCTGCTGGAGCGGCTGCGCTTCCTGTCGATCTCGGCCACCAATCTGGACGAGTTCTACACCGTCCGCGTCGCCGGCCTGCGCGAACTGGTGCGCGAGGGCAACACCACCCTTTCCGATGACGGGCTGACCGCGGCCGAGCAACTGGCGCTGGTCAATGCCGATGCGCGCCGGCTGATGGGCGCGCAGCAGGCGGTCTGGAACGGGTTGCGCCGCGAGATGGAGCAAGCCGACATCGCCATCCTGTCGCGCGGCCGCGTGACCCGCGCCGAGGAGGAATTCCTGCGCCGGCATTTCATGGATCAGGTGTTCCCGGTGCTGTCGCCGCTGGCCATCGACCCGGCGCACCCCTTTCCCTTCATCCCGAACGCGGGCTTTTCGCTGGCGCTGGAGCTGGCGCGGGAAAGCGACGGCCAGCAGATGCAGGCGCTGCTGCCGATCCCGCAGCAGATCGCCCGTTTCATCCCGCTGCCGGGCGGCAAGCGGTTCCTGCGGCTGGAAGACCTGCTGCTCATGCATCTGCCCAGCCTGTTCCCCGGCTATCGCGACATCGGCCATTGCGCCTTCCGCGTGCTGCGCGACAGCGATCTTGAGGTCGAGGAAGAGGCCGAGGACCTGGTGCGCGAATTCGAGACCGCGCTGAAGCGCCGCCGCCGCGGCAGCGTCATCCGGCTGAAGATCACCGCCGGCGCCCCCGACCGGCTGCGCCGGCTGATCATGGAGGAACTGGACGTCGATCCCGAGGAGGTGGTCGAGGTCGAGGGCCTGTTGGGCATGGCCGACCTGCGCGAACTGGTGCTGGACAGCCGCCGCGACCTGCAATGGCCCAGCTTCACCCCGCGGGTGCCGGAACGGGTGCAGGACCATGACGGCGACATGTTCGCGGCCATCCGGCAAAAGGACATGCTGCTGCATCACCCCTACGAGACCTTCGACATGGTGGTGCGCTTCCTGGCGCAGGCCGCGCGCGATCCGGACGTGCTGGCGATCAAGCAGACGCTCTACCGCACCTCGCGCGACAGTCCGATCGTCGACGCGCTTTGCGAGGCGGCCGAATCGGGCAAGTCGGTGACGGCGCTGGTCGAGCTGAAGGCGCGCTTCGACGAGGCCGCCAACATCCGCCAGTCGCGGCGGCTGGAACGCTCGGGCGCGCATGTCGTCTATGGCTTCATGCAATACAAGACCCATGCCAAGATCAGCGCCGTGGTGCGGCGCGAGGGCGACCAGCTGGTGACCTATACCCATTTCGGCACCGGCAACTATCATCCGATCACCGCGCGCATCTATACCGACCTGTCGCTGTTCACCTGCGATCCGGCGCTGGGGCGCGACGCCTCCAAGGTGTTCAACTTCCTGTCCGGCTATGTGCAGCCGGACGGGCTGGAGAACATGGCGATCTCGCCCATCGATCTCAAGGAGACCCTGCTGGAGCTGATCGCCCGCGAGGCCGAGTTCGCCCGCCGCGGCCGGCAGGCCGAGATCTGGGCCAAGATGAACAGCCTGATCGAAAAGGACGTGATCGAGGCGCTTTATGCCGCCAGCCAGGCGGGCGTCCGGATCAACCTGGTGATCCGCGGCATCTGCGGGCTGCGGCCCGGCATCGCCGGCCTGTCGGAAAACATCCGGGTGAAATCCATCGTCGGACGCTTTCTGGAACATTCGCGGATCGTCTGCTTCGGCAACGGCTTCGGCCTGCCCTCCAAGCGCGCCCGGGTCTTCATCAGCTCGGCCGACTGGATGGGCCGCAACCTGAACCGCCGGGTCGAGACGCTGATCGAATGCTTCAACGAGACGGTGAAGGCGCAGATCACCAGCCAGGTCATGGCCGCGAACATGGCGGACGAGGCGCAAAGCTGGCTTCTGCAACCCGACGGACGCTATCTGCGCTATCTGCCGGCCGGGCGGGACGACCTGTTCTGCTGTCACAGGTTCTTCATGGAAAACCCCTCATTGTCGGGACGCGGCAGCGCGGGTGCCCGTGACGTTCCGGCTTTGATGCACTCGACGGATTGACGCGAAGGGGGCAATTGCCCCATCCAAGGCGCGCGCCCGGCGCGGTAACGGAATCGAGAGGAACCCGATGAACGGCATCTTGACCGCAAGCGGAGAAACCATCGAACCCTTCGGGCGCTCGCTGTTCGAGCGGGCCTCGGAACGGGCGCTGAGCCGGGTGGGCGTGGTCGATGTCGGCTCGAACTCGATCCGCATGGTGGTGTTCGACGGCGCGGCGCGCTCGCCTGCCTATTTCTACAACGAAAAGGTCATGGCCGGGCTGGGGCAGGGGCTGGCCAGCACCGGCCGGCTGAATCCCGAGGGCGTGCGCCGCGGCATGGCGGCCCTGCGCCGCTTTGCCGTGCTGGCCGACAGCATGGGCATCAAGCCGCTGACCTGCGTCGCCACCGCCGCCGTCCGCGAGGCCGAGGACGGCCCCGCCTTCCGCAAGGCGGTCGAGAAGGAGACGGGGCTGAAGCTGCTGGTCATCGACGGCGAGGAAGAGGCGCGGCTGTCGGCCCAGGGCGTGCTGCTGGGCTGGCCGGATGCCAGGGGCCTGGTCTGCGACATCGGCGGCAACTCGATGGAGCTGGCCGAGGTGGCGAACGGCAAGGTCGGCCGCCGCATCTCGACGCCGCTGGGCCCGTTCCGGCTGCAGCAGGTCAAGGGCGGCGCCTCGGGCCTGCGCGACCATATCCGCGACACCATCGAAAAGGCCGCCGCCCGGCTGGGCCGGGGGCACGACCAGATCTATCTGGTTGGCGGCTCGTGGCGCGCCATCGCCCGGCTGGACATGGAGCGGGCGAAATATCCGATGACGGTGCTGCACGAATATCGCATGTCGCCCGATGCCGTCGCCGAAACGGTGAAGTGGATCGCCGGCAAATCCGTATCCGAGATGCGGGCGATGACCGGCATCTCGCAAAGCCGGATGGAGCTGGTGCCGCTGGCCAGCCAGGTGCTGCGCCAGCTGGTGCAGAGCATGCAGCCGAAATCGCTGGCCGTTTCGTCCTATGGCATCCGCGAGGGGCTGCTCTACGAGCAGATGCCGGCCGGGCTGCGCTCGCGCGATCCGCTGATCGAGGCGGCGCGCTTCGCCGAGCGGCAGATGGCGCGGATGCCGGGCTTCGGCAAGCGGCTCTATCAGTTCCTCGAGCCGCTGTTCGGCGACCTGCCGGCCGAGCGCGACCGGCTGGTCAAGGCCGCCTGCCTGCTGCACGACACCACCTGGCGCACGCATCCCGATTATCGCGCCGATGCCTGTTTCGACAATGTGACGCGGGCCAACATGGCGGCGCTGTCGCATCCCGAGCGGGTGTTCCTGGGCCTGTCGCTGCTGCATCGCTACAAGAACAGCCGCGCCAACTCGCCCATGGCGCCGCTTTTCGCGCTGCTCTCGGAGAAGGAGATCCGCGAGGCCGAGGTTCTGGGCAAGGCGATGCGCTTCGGCGCCATGTTCTCGGTCAAGGACCCGGCCGAGGCGGGGACGCTGAAGCTGCAGCCCAGGAAGAAGCAGCTGGAGCTGAAGCTGACCCGGACCGGCCGGGCGCTGCTGGGCGAGGTGGCCGAGGCGCGGTTCCGCGCGCTGGCCGAGGCGCTGGGAGTCGCGCCGGTGGTGACGCAGGGCTGACCGGCCGGCCTCTCGCGGTCGCCATCCTGTCCGAACCGACAACTTCCCCGCACCGGCCGCTCGTGGCATTCCTGCGCTCACGGGGGCGACGATCCCGGTGTTGTTGCCGAGTGTCTGGTTTCGGATCGACAGCCCCCGACGACTTCCGGCCGGCGAGGGCGGTGACGAGGGCGGGGCGTTCAGGCGCCCCAGGTCCTTTCCAGCACCGAAAGCCAGTTCCTCCAGGCGATCTTTTCGACCAGGTCGCGGCCGTAGCCATGCGCCTGCATCGCCTGCAGAAGCTTCGGCAGCGCCGAGGCGTCGGCCAGGTCCTCGGGCATGTCGGCGCCGTCGAAATCCGAGCCGAGCGCGACGCCGTCCTCGCCCAGCAAGGACAGGAGATGGTCCAGATGGCGCAGCATGATCCCGAACCCCTGCATCGGCTCGCGCCGCCCCTCGGGATGCAGGAAGCCGACGGCGAAATTCAGCCCGACCAGCCCGCCCGATTCGGCGATCATCCGCAGCTGGCGGTCGGTCAGGTTGCGCGAGCTGGGCGCGACGGCATGGGCGCAGCTGTGGCTGGCGACCAGCGGCGCATCCGAAAGCCGCGCCACGTCGTCGACGCCCTTTTCGTTCAGATGCGACAGGTCCAGCATGATGCGCAGCCGGTTGCATTCGCGCACCAGATCCTTGCCCGCCTCGGTCAGCCCCGGCCCGGTATCGGGCGAGGCGGGGAAGGCGAAGGGCACGCCATGGCCGTAGCGCGTCGGCCGCGACCAGACCGGCCCCAGCGAACGCAGGCCCATCGCGTGCCAGACATGCAGCGCGTCCAGGTCGGGGATCGGCTCGGCCCCCTCGATATGCAGGATCGCGGCGATGCGGCCGGCCTCGATGCTGGCGCGCAGTTCTGCGGCCGTGCGGCAGATGTCCAGCGTGCCGCTCCGCGCCATCGCCATCAGCTGCCCGGCCTGGGCGATGGCATGGGGCAGGGCCTCGGCGGCCGGCACCTCGGGCGGCAGGTCCAGGGCGAAGGGCGGGTTCTTCTTCAGCATTGCCGCCACCGCGTCGTCGGGCCCGGCGGGCGAGGGCGTCCAGATGGCGAAGAAGCCGCCGGCGAAGCCGCCCGCCTTCGTTCGTGGCAGGTCCAGGTGGCCGGCTCCGTCACCCTGAAGCCAGAGCCGGTCGCGGCCGGGCCCCGCAGCCACCATGCGCTGCAGGAAATCGTTGTGACCGTCGAAGACCGGAATCATGGCATCTCCTTCTTGCTGGGGCGCCGCCACCATGGCGCGAACGGAAAACCGCTGCAACCTGCCGCGCTTCGCCGTAAGCTGGGGCCACAGCCAGGCAAGCAGGAGCCCAAAGCCATGACCCGCATCGACAAGGAATTCTCCGGCCAGACCGTGATCTGCACCTTCGAGGTGACGCCCGGAACCGCGCATGACGTGCTGGACGCGCTGAACGATGCCTATGACCAGGTGATCCGCCATCAGCCCGGCTACGTCTCGGGCGCGGTGCATCTGAACGACGCCCAGACCCGCATCTGCACCTATTCGCAGTGGCGCGACCGGCGCGACTATCAGGCCATGCTGCGCCACCCCGAGATGCGCAGCCGCAACCGCGCCATTCACGGCATGTGCCGCCATTTCGAGCCGGTGATGTACGAGGTGGTCGATACCTGGCAGGTACATGGCCACGGCTGATGCTGCGGCTGCGAAAAAGCCGTGCATTGCGCCGGCTTACCCCCTAGTCTGGCGGAAATCAGTCGGGCGGAAGCCGGAACGGAGGGGCTCATGGCGGGACGCATCATTACCATTGCCCAGCAGAAGGGCGGCTCGGGCAAGACCACCATCGCGGTCAACCTGGCGGTGGCGCTGCGCGGGCGCGGCCATTCCGTCGCCCTGCTGGACACCGATCCGCAGGGCAGCATGGGGCGCTGGTTCCTGGAGCGGCTGGAGCGGCTTGGCGAAGACGAGGCGTTGGAATTCACCACCTCCTCGGCTTGGGGCGCCAGCTACGAATCCGACAAGCTGAAGAAACGCTTCGATTTCGTCATCATCGATACGCCGCCCAAGATCGACAGCGACCTGCGCCCGGCGCTGCGCGTGGCCGATCTGGTGCTGGTGCCGGTGGCGACCAGCCATGTCGACCTGTGGGCGACCGAGGGCGTGCTGGACCTGGCCCGGCGCGAGAAATGCGACACGCTGATCGTGCTGAACCGGACCCGCTCGCATGCCCGGCTGACCGGCGAGGTGGCCGAGGGGGCCGCCGCTTTGGGGGCCGATGTGGCGGCGGCGCAGCTCGCCAACCGCGTCGCCTATGCCGAGGCGCTGGGGCAGGGCCTGGGTGCGGGCGAGCGGGCGCGCAACGCCACCGCCCGGGCCGAGATCGATGCGCTGACCGAAGAGGTGCTGGCGAGCCTGGGCTGAGCCTGGACCGCCATCCGCGGAAATCCGCCGGCCGGGACGGGGGCGGGAAACCATAGGCTGCGCTTGGGCGTTGGCGGGGCAGCAAGTCCAGACTCTCATGAGGTCAAGATGAAACTCCCGCTTTCCCTTGCCGTTCTGGCAGCTCCGCTCGCTTTGGCCGCCTGCACCCCGGAAGCCCCGCCGCCCGAGCCGCCGCTGGCCTCGGCCGACCCCTGCGGCGCGGCGCGCTACAGCCACCTGATCGGCCAGACCTCGCCCACCATCACCGTGCCCGAGGGGCAGATGTATCGCATCGCCCGCGAGGATCAGCCGATGACCATGGAGATGATCCAGGATCGCCTGACCTTCATCGTGGACAACCGCGGCAAGCTGCTTTCGGTCAGCTGCAGCTGACCGGCCCTGCGCCGCCGGACCAGCTTCCGGTGCCTTGACCGGCGGAAGCGGGGTGCGGGAAAGGTCCGCCCCGACGCGGCCGCGGATCAGCTGCGGCGGCGCGACCGCTTGTTGCCGCCGCGCTGTCCGGCGCGCCCGGCGGTCGAGCGTCCCGAGGATTTGACCGCCGCCTCGGCCGCCTCCTCGATGGCGGATTGCCGGGCCAGCGGGTCGTCGGCCACGGCCAGCTCCACCGCCTCCAACCGCTTGACCTCGTCGCGCAGCCGCGCGGCCTCCTCGAATTCCAGGTTCTCGGCCGCCTTGCGCATCTGCGCCCGCAGCGCGTCCAGATGCGCCGCCAGATTGGCGCCGACCAGCGGCTTATCGACCCGCGTCGTGATGCGCGCCTGATCGGTATCGCCCTGCCACAGCCCGGCCAGCACGTCCTCGACATTCTTGCGCACGGTCTGCGGCGTGATCCCATGCGCCTCGTTATAGGCGATCTGCTTCTGGCGCCGGCGCTCGGTCTCGGCCATGGCGCGTTCCATGCTGCCGGTGATGCGGTCGGCATACATGATGACGCGGCCGTCGGCGTTGCGCGCCGCCCGGCCGATGGTCTGGATCAGCGAGGTTTCCGAGCGCAGGAACCCCTCCTTGTCGGCATCGAGGATCGCCACCAGCCCGCATTCGGGAATGTCCAGCCCTTCGCGCAGCAGGTTGATGCCGACCAGCACGTCGAAGGCCCCCAGCCGCAGGTCGCGCAGGATCTCGATGCGCTCGATCGTGTCGATGTCGCTGTGCATGTAGCGCACGCGAATGCCCTGTTCGTGCAGGTATTCGGTCAGGTCCTCGGCCATGCGCTTGGTCAGCGTGGTGACCAGCGTGCGATAGCCTTGCGCCGCGACCTTGCGCACCTCGTCCAGCAGATCGTCCACCTGCATCTCGACCGGGCGGATCTCGACCTGCGGATCCAGAAGGCCGGTGGGGCGGATGACCTGCTCGGTGAAGACGCCGCCGGTCTGGTCCAGCTCCCATTGCGCGGGCGTGGCGCTGACAAAGACGGATTGCGGCCGCATCGCGTCCCATTCCTCGAATTTCAGCGGCCGGTTGTCCATGCAGCTGGGCAGGCGGAAGCCATGCTCGGCCAGGGTGAACTTGCGCCGGAAGTCGCCGCGATACATGCCGCCGATCTGCGGCACCGAGACATGCGATTCGTCCGCGAAGACGATGGCGTTGTCGGGGATGAACTCGAACAGCGTCGGCGGCGGCTCGCCCGGCGCGCGGCCGG
Source organism: Paracoccus sp. J39 (assembly GCF_000518925.1). Lineage (NCBI taxonomy): Bacteria > Pseudomonadati > Pseudomonadota > Alphaproteobacteria > Rhodobacterales > Paracoccaceae > Paracoccus > Paracoccus sp. J39. The sequence goes on from NZ_KI912521.1 coordinate 88,177, forward strand.
TCAGATAGCGGGAATAGTTCTCGATCCCGTTGCAAACGCCTGTCGCTTCAAGCATTTCCAGGTCGAAGTTCGTGCGCTGCTCCAGCCGCTGGGCTTCCAGCAGCTTGCCCTCGTCAGTCAGCTGTTTCAGCCGTGCCTGAAGTTCGGCGCGTATCCCTTTGATTGCCTGCTGCAATGTCGGGCGCGGGGTGACATAGTGGCTGTTGGCATAGATGCGGATCTGCTGGAAGCTGTCGGTCTTGGCGCCGGTCAGCGGATCGAATTCGGTAATCGATTCAAGCTCGTTTCCGAAAAAGTCGAAGCGCCAGGCCCGGTCTTCCAGGTGGGCCGGCCAGACCTCGATCACATCGCCGCGCACCCGGAAGCCGCCGCGCTGGAAGGCGGCGTCGAGGCGGCGGTATTGCTGCGCCACCAGTTCGGCCAGGAATTCGCGCTGATCGTAGAGCTGGCCGACCACCATGTCCTGGGTCATCGCCGAATAGGTCTCGACCGAGCCGATGCCGTAGATGCAGCTGACCGAGGCGACGATGATCACGTCGTCGCGTTCCAGCAGCGCCCGGGTGGCCGAATGGCGCATCCGGTCGATGGCCTCGTTGATCTGCGATTCCTTCTCGATATAGGTGTCGGAGCGCGGCACATAGGCTTCGGGCTGGTAATAGTCATAGTAGCTGACGAAATATTCCACGGCGTTGTCGGGAAAGAAGCCCTTGAATTCGCCGTATAATTGCGCCGCCAGGGTCTTGTTCGGGGCCAAGATGATGGCGGGGCGCTGGGTTTCCTCGATCACCTTGGCCATGGTGAAGGTCTTGCCGGTGCCGGTGGCGCCCAGCAGCACCTGGTCGCGCTCGCCCGCCATCACGCCTTGCGCCAGCTCGGCGATGGCGGTGGGCTGGTCGCCGGCGGGCTGGAATTCGGAACGCATGACGAAGCGCCTGCCGCCCTCGAGCTTGGGCCGGGTCACCTCGGGAAAGCGCGCGATGGGGGCGTTGGTGTTGTTGTGACCCATGGTTTCACCTTTGTTCCTGCCCGGGTGAATCTGGCGCATTCGCGCCGCGATGCAACCCCGGGACGCGAATATTGCGCAGTTTCGCCGCGCCAGGCCGGCCGGCATGGCAGGAATCGCGTGACGAGCATCTTGATCGCCCGCCCTGCATCGGGGATAAGGCGACAAGCAAGAACAGAGGGTTCCCGCCATGCGTGTCCGCATCTACAAGCCCGCCCGCAACGCCATGCAATCCGGCACGGCCCGCAGCAAGAACTGGGTTCTGGACTTTCCGCCAGCCGATCCGCGCGCCATCGATCCGCTGATGGGCTGGACCAGCAGCGACGACACCCAGAGCCAGGTTCGCCTGCGCTTCGAAACCCGCAAGCAGGCCGAGGACTATGCCCGCGAGCATGGCCTGGACTACGAGGTGATCGAGCCGCATACCCGCGCCCCGAACATCCGGCCCCGCGGCTATGGCGAGAATTTCGCCAGCGACCGCCGCGCGCCCTGGACACATTGAGCGCGCCTCCGGATTCGGGTATTTGCAAAACAGAGAAGGCCGGGGTGTCGTGCCCCGGCTTCTTCGTTCCCTGAAGGCTCGAATCCCTGACGCGGCCACGGCCGGCTTGGCTGCGGCTTGATCCGCAGCCGTCTTCAGACGGTGTCGAGATAAAGCTCGACCGTCTCCTCGTCCGAAAGCTCGGCCATGTAGCGCAGTTCCTGCCGCTTGGTCATGACGAAATTCTCGATCAGATGCGCCGGAAAGACGCGCTTGATCTCGGGCGAGGCGGCGAAGGCGTCGATGGCCTCGCCCCAGCTGCCGGGAAGCTGCTCCAGTCCCAGCTCATAGGCATTGCCCTTGATCGGCGGCGGCGGCTCGGCCTTGTCCTCGATGCCGTTCAGCGCCGCGCCCAGCACCGCTGCGACGGTCAGATAGGGATTCACGTCGCCGCCGGCCACGCGATGCTCGATCCGCCGCGCCTTGGGGCCCGAGGAGGGGATGCGGATGGCCGAGGTGCGGTTCTCATAGGCCCAGCCGATGCCGGTCGGCGCATGGGCGTTCGGCACCAGCCGGTCGTAGCTGTTCTCGTGCGGGGCGAACAGCAGGGTCGAGCCGGGCATGGCCGCCAGGCAGCCGGCGACGGCATGGCGCAGCACCTCCGAGCCCTCGTCGCCGCCATTGTCGAAGACGTTGCGGCCCTGCCGGTCCAGCACCGAGAAATGCATGTGCATGCCCGAACCGTTCCATTCCTCGTAGGGCTTGGCCATGAAGGAACCGGCAAAGCCGTATTGCCGCGCCAGCCCCTTGACCAGCAGCTTGAACAGCCAGGCGTCGTCGGCGGCTTTCAGCGGGTCGGGCTGGTGCATCAGGTTGATCTCGAACTGGCCCGGAGCGGCTTCCGAGATCGCGGTGTCGGCGGGAATGTCCATCGCCTCGCAGGCGTCATAGAGCGCGGTGAAGAAGCGGTCGAAGGCGTCGAGGGCGCGCAGGCTCAGCGTCTCGGCCCCGGTGCGGCGCTTGCCCGAGCGCGGGCTGGGCGGCACGCGCAGCTGGCCGCCGGAATCGTCGATCAGGAAGAATTCCAGCTCGGTCGCCACCACCGGGGTCAGGCCGGCGGCCTTGTAGCGGTCCACGACGCGGGCCAGCGCCTGACGCGGGTCGCCCTCATAGGGGCGGCCGTCCAGGTGGAACATCCAGATCGGCAGAAGGCCGGTCGGCGCCTCCAGCCAGGGCATGGGCATGAAGCCGCGTTCGGTCGGCAGCAGCAAGCCGTCGGGGTCGCCGGCCTGGAAGACCAGTGGGCTGTCCTCGATATCCTCGCCCCAGATGTCCATGTTCAGCACCGAGAACGGAAATTTCGTGCCCTCGGTCAGAACCTTGTCGGCGAAACGTGCCGGAACCCGCTTGCCGCGCGCCACACCGTTGAGGTCGGCGGCCGCGATGCGGATGGTCTTGACGTCGGGATGCTCGCGCAGCCAGTCCATGGATCACCTGATGAGATTGGGCCTGTAACGGATCTTCTTCGCCGCGCCGGGAAGATGGCGGTTCAGCCTGCGGTTGGCGAGACCGAACAGCGCGATCAGGCCGATCGTCAGCAGGACGAAATAGGCCGCGACGATCGGATAGGCGATGAAGGGATTGAAGGTCTTGTCAGCGAAATAGCTGGCGTAATAAAGCGCGTCGCCCCGCTGCTGAAAGGCCGGAAAACCCGAAAAGAACACCAGCGTCGTGGCATGGAACAGGAAGATCGCCTCGTTGGTATAGGCGGGCCAGGCCAGCCGCATCGCGGTCGGCCAGATAACGCGGCGATAGCGGGTCCAGCCGGTCATGCCATAGGCGTCGGCGGCCTCCAGCTCGCCCTTGGGCAGGTTGCGCAGCGCGCCGTAGAAGATCTCGGCCGAATAGGCGGCGGTGTTCAGCACCAGCACAAGCAGCGCCCCGGCCCAGGCGCGCGTCATCCAGCTGGTCTGCACGGTGATGCCGAAGACGTCGATACCGGCGCGCGGCAGCTGCACCAGCAGCTCATAGGCCAGGAAGAACTGGATGAAGAGCGGGCTGCCGCGGAACAGGAAGATGAACCACTCGGCCGGCTTGCGGACCCAGCGGTTGCCGCTGGCCTTGGCCACGGCCAGCAGATTGGCGAGGAAGAAGCCGAAAAACAGCGCCAGCGCCGCGAAATAGATGTTCCAGATCAGCCCCGAGCCGATCAGCGTGACCTGCTCGCAAAGCGTGAACCCGCTGCGCGGCAAGAGCCTTTCGCCGATGCCGATGGCGCGCAGCCCGTAATCCTGGATGGTCTGCAGGCACTGGCTCATGTCGCGGCCTTTCGCATCGCCTCGCCGGCGGCGGTGGCCTGGCCGGCCGAGAGCCGCGCCCGGATACGGTCGAAGATCCGTTCCGAGCCCCAGGTCATCAGCAGGTAGAACACCAGGATGGCGAGGAAATAGTAAAGCCGCCAGTCGGGATGCGGATAGGCATAGGCGCGGGTCTTGGCGCCGCCCAGCTCGCGCGCCCAGTAGACGATGTCCTCGACCCCCAGCACGAACAGCAGCGGCGTGGCCTTGATCAGGATCATCCACAGATTGGCGAGGCCCGGCAGGGCATAGGTCCACATCTGCGGGATCAGGATGCGCCGGTTCACCTGCCGCGGGCTCATGCCATAGGCCTCGGCGGTTTCCAGCTGGGCGCGGGGCACGGCGTTCATCGCACCATGCAGCACATTGGCGGCGAAGGCCCCGAAGACCACCGAAAAGGCGATCACCGCCAGGAAGATGCCATAGAGCTGATGCACCCATTCCGGCGAGGTCGAGAGTGGCAGCTTGGCCGCCGCGCAGACGATGAACTCGTTGCCCTGCCGCACCGGCACCGAAGGGTCGCAATAGACGCGCGAGCGCAGCCATTCCAGGCCCTGGTCCAGCGCGATGGGCACGAAAAGGAAGAAGATGATGTCGGGCACGCCGCGCACCATCGAGGTATAGATGCGCCCGAACCAGCGCAGCGGCGTCATGCGCGAGCGCGCGGCCAGCGCGCCGCCGAACCCGAAAAGCAGCGCCGCCGGCGCGGTGACGGCCAGGAGCAGCAGCACCGTGCCGAAGGACAGGTAGAACAGCATGTGATTGCCGGTCGTCAGATAGCATGACAACCAGGCAAGCCCTTGCAGGGCGGAAGGGTCGGTGCAGTAGGAAAACATCGTGCCGCCGGTTGGGCCGCCGCGGGATTGCCGCGGCGGCGTCAGGTCATTCGTAGGTCTGCGCGTCCTCGCCGAAATGCTTCTTGATCAGCTCGTTCAGGCTGCCGTCCTGCTTCATTGCACCGATCGCCGCGTTCAGCTTTTCGCGCAGCTCGTTGTCGGACTGGCGCACGCCGATGCCGATGCCCTCGTCCAGCCGGACCTGCTCGCCGACGAAGATCAGGTCCTCGCTGTCCTCGACGAAGGGGCGCATGACCTCGTGGTCGCCGAAGGCCGCGTCGGCCTCGCCATTGCGGACGGCGGCGAAGACCTGGTCGATATTCGGATATTCCAGCATCGTGGCCTGCGTATCGGCGATATGAGAGGCCTGGACCGTCCCGATCTGGACCGCGACGATGCCGGTTTCCAGATTGGCCCCCTCTTCAAGCGCGACATAGGACGAGGGCGCGGGGGGCAGATAGTTCTCGGTGAAGGCGATGGCCTGCTTGCGCTCTTCGTTGATGCTCATCGCCGCCATGATCGCGTCGTAATTCGACGAGACGAGGTTCGGGATGATCGAATCCCAGTCGTTCTTGACCCAGGTGCATTGCAGTTCGGCGCGCTGGCACAGCTCATTGCCCAGCTCGACCTCGAACCCGGCCACCTGACCCTGATCGTTGATGAAGTTGTAGGGAGGATAGGCGCCCTCGGTGGCGATGCGCACCGTCTGCGCCATGCCCATGCTCGTGGTCAGGGCCAGCGCCGCGGCTGCAAGCATGATCTTCTTCATTTCAACTCTCCTGTTGGTTTTTCATTCGGCCATGGACGCGCTCAGGAACTGGCGCAGCCGTTCGGAGCGCGGCGCGCCGAAAAGCTGCGCCGGCGGCCCCTCTTCCTCGATCCGGCCCTGATGCAGGAAGACGACGTGGTCGCTGACATCGGCCGCCAGCCGCATGTCATGGGTGACCAGCAGCATGGTGCGATGCTCGGCAGCCAGCGCCTTGATGACGCGCACCACCTCCTGCTGCAATTCCGGGTCCAGCGCGCTGGTCGGCTCGTCCAGAAGCAGCGCCTTGGGCTCCATGCAGAGCGCGCGGGCGATGGCGGCGCGCTGTTGCTGGCCGCCCGATAGCTGCGCGGGCCAGGCGTCGGCCTTGTCGCCGATGCCGACCTTGGCCAGCAATTCGCGCGCCCGCACCTCGACCTCGGCCGGGCTGCGCTTCAGCACATGGACCGGCGCCTCCATCACGTTCTGCAGGATGGTCATGTGCGACCACAGGTTGAACTGCTGGAACACCATGGACAGGTTGGTGCGCAGCCGCGTGACCTGGGCGCGGTCGGCGGGCATCCGCGCCAGCCCGGTGCCGCGCCAGCGCACAGCCTCGCCCTCGAACAGGATCTCGCCCTGCTGGCTGTCCTCGAGCAGGTTGCAGCAGCGCAAGAGCGTCGACTTGCCCGAGCCGGAAGAGCCGATCAGGCTGATGACATGGCCGCGCGGGGCGGTCAGGCTGACGCCCTTGATGACCTGCAGCGGGCCATAGGCCTTGTGCAGGTCCCGGATTTCTATCACCGGCACGCGGGCCGAAGCGGGGGCCGAAGCGGGGGCCGGATGGGCGGCGGGATCGGTGGCGGCCATGGTCGGTTCTGTCTGGCTCATGCGGATATGAGGCGATATTTGCCGGGCGATTGCAACGCTTTCCTCGCCGGCTTTCCTGTCGGGGCCGGGGGGACCCGGGGAGGGCCGGCGACGGGCGGATGGCGGGGATGCGGGCTCATTCCTCGGACAGGCCCAGTCCCACCAGCGCCCTTTGCCGGGCCAGCGCCGAATCGCGGTCGTTCACGCCCAGAAGCCCCGCGACCAGCCGCACGAGCGATTCCTCGTCGGCGTTGCGGTTTCCGTCGGCATAGGCGACCTCCCACATGGCGGCGATGATCTCCTGCCGGTCCAGCAGGTCCACCCGTTCCTTGATGATGCGGGTGAAACGCACGGTATCGGGGGCCTCGGCCTCGGTCATCTCGGCCGCCGCGCGCCGTTCGGCCGCCTCGGCGGCGCCAAGGCCCCGGCGCCGGGCCAGCACCTGGTCGATGCGCTGCTGCTCGGCCTTGCCGTAGTGATCGTCGGCGCGGGCCAGGCGGACCAGCAGGGATGCGACGGCGACCTCGGCATCCTGCCCGTGCAGGTGCGAGGATTCGGGGGCGTCGATGAAAAGGCGGCTTAGAAGATTGCGGAACATGGCCGGATATTAAGGCATTTTCGCGCCGCAACAATATGGCGGGCGAAATTTGTCAGGCAGGTTCCCAGCCCTCGACGATGGCGAGGTCGGCGACCGAGCAGGGCTGCCGCAGCGCCAGCGCCGCCTGGTATTCCGGACTGTGATAGCAGGCGCGGGCGGTCTCCAGGTCGGCGAATTCGACCACCACGGTGCGGGGCCGCATCTGGCCCTCGACCACCTCCAGCGCGCCGCCGCGCACCAGGAAGCGCGCGCCGTATTTCTGGAAGGCCGCCGCATTGGCCTGGCGATAGGCCTCGTATGCGGCGGGGTCGTCGACCGTGACATGGCCGATCCAATAGGCTTTGGGCATGGCTGGCTCCTTGGGGCTGTTGCGCGCCGATCATGCCGCGCAAGGGCGCAGCCGCAAGCCCGATCCCGCCCTAGTAACGTTGCGGCACGTATAGCTCGGGCGGCAGCACCTCGCGCTCGTAATCCGGGTTGAAGACCCGGTCGGGCAGGGTGATCTCCTCATGCGGCACCGGCTCATAGGGGACCATGGTCAGCAGATGCGCCATGCAGTTCAGCCGCGCCCGCTTCTTGTCGTTGCCGGGCACGATATACCAAGGGGCCTCGGGGATGTTGGTGCGCTCGAACATCTCTTCCTTGGCCTTGGTGTAATCCTCCCAGCGGACGCGGGATTGCAGGTCCATCGGCGACAGCTTCCACTGCTTCAGCGGGTCGTGGATGCGCATCAGGAAGCGCATCTGCTGTTCCTCGTCGGTGATCGAGAACCAGTATTTCACCAGCCGGATGCCGGAACGCACCAGCATGCGCTCGAATTCCGGCACGTCGTCGAAGAATTGCTGCACCTGGTCCTCGGTCGCGAAGCCCATCACCCGCTCGACCCCGGCGCGGTTGTACCAGCTGCGGTCGAACAGCACGATCTCGCCCCCCGCCGGCAGGTGCGGCACGTAGCGCTGGAAATACCATTGTGTCTTTTCGCGGTCCGAGGGCGCGGGCAGCGCCACCACGCGGGCGACGCGCGGGTTCAGCCGCTGGGTGATGCGCTTGATCGCGCCGCCCTTGCCGGCGCTGTCGCGGCCCTCGAAGATGACCACGACCTTTTCCTTGTGATGCACCACCCAGTCCTGAAGCTTGATCATCTCGGCCTGAAGCCGCAGCAGCTCGCGGAAATAATCGGCGCGCGGCATCTGGTCGGGATGGGTCTGGCGATAGATGCGCGCGATCTCCTGCGACAGGACGGCGTCCTCCATCTCGATCTCGAAATCCTCGTCGAGCGTGTCCTGAAGCTCGGCTTCGAGCCAATCCTTGGGTGTCTGGTCCTGCATGGGGATCTCCTGCTGCGCTTGCCCGCGATCTAGCCTTGCAATGTGACAATCCGGTGTCATGGCCGCGCGGCCCGGCTAGAACAGCCCGGCGCAGTCGCGGATGATGCCGAAGGCGAAGCCGCCGCCGCTGGCATCCGCCACCGTGCCGCACCAGCGCCCGTCGCTGGAAAACAGGCTCTTGCTGCCCCTGGGCCGGTAGGCGACGCGCTTGCCGGTCACGGTGAACAGGTTCAGCGTGCCCGCGCCGTTCGGCGCGTAATAGCCCACCACCGTGCCGTCCGAGGTGAAGATCACCCGCTTCTCATTGGCCGGGTTGCGCGGCGAATTGGCATAGCTCGATCCGCTGTTGGCCGAGCTGGCCGCAGAATTCGCCGCCGCATGCGGCGAGTTCGATTGCCGCGCGGGCTGGTTCTGCGGCGCGCCGGGGCCAAGGTCGAAGGGCAGGCGCGTCTGGTCGAGCAGGAACAGCGGCGCATCCGCAAGCGCGGGGGCGCCGCAAAGCATCAGGATCGGCAGGGCAAGGCGCATGTCGGGACCGTTCGTCTGGGTCCCGGCATTATGGCGCGGCGCGGCGGCTCAGACCAGCCGCTCGTTCTCCATCGCCGCGCGGACGAAGCCGGCGAACAGCGGCGCGGGCTCGAAGGGCTTCGACTTCAGCTCGGGATGCGACTGCACGCCGATGAACCAGGGATGGTCGCGGTATTCCACCACCTCGGGCAGCCGCCCGTCCGGCGACATGCCCGAGAAGCTGAGGCCCGCCGCCTCGAGCTGCTCGCGGTATTTCGCATCCACCTCGTAGCGGTGGCGGTGGCGGTCCTCGATCTCCAGCGCGCCGTCATAGACCTCCGAGATCTTCGAGCCCGGTTGCAGCACGGCGGTATAGGCGCCCAGCCGCATGGTGCCGCCCTTGTCGTCGGTCAGCTTGCGCTGCACGGTGTAATTGCCCTGCACCCATTCCTTGAGGTGATAGACGACCGGCGTGAAGCGGGTCTTTCCGGCCTCGTGGTCGAATTCCTCGGAGCCCGCGTCGGGCATGTCGGCGAGGTTCCGCGCCGCCTCGATCACCGCCATCTGCATGCCCAGGCAGATGCCGAGATAGGGCACCTTCTTCTCGCGCGCGTAGCGGGCCGCGGCGATCATTCCTTCGGTGCCGCGCTCGCCGAAGCCGCCGGGCACGATGATGCCGTGATAGCCGTCCAACAGATGCGCGCCCTCGCCCTCCAGCTTCTCGCTGTCCACCCAATCGGCCTTGACCCGGACGCGATTGGCCATGCCGCCATGGGTCAGCGCCTCGGCGATGGATTTGTAGGCATCTTCCAGCTGGGTATATTTGCCGACCACAGCGATGCGGACCTGGCCCTCGGCATTCTCCAGCCGGTCCATCACGTCTTCCCAGCGGCTCAGGTCGGGGCGCGGGGCGGGACTGATCTGGAAGGCGTCCAGCACCGCCTGGTCGAGGCCGGCGCGGTGATAGGCCAGCGGCGCCTCGTAGATCGACTTCAGGTCATAGGCCGGGATCACCGCATCGGGGCGGACGTTGCAGAACAGCGCGATCTTGGCGCGTTCCTTTTCCGGGATCGGCTGCTCGCTGCGGCAGACCAGCACGTCCGGGGCGATGCCGATCGAGCGCAGCTCCTTGACCGAATGCTGGGTCGGCTTGGTCTTCAGCTCGCCGCTGGCGGCCAGCCAGGGCAGCAGCGTCAGGTGCATGAAGATGCAGCGCCCGCGCGGGCGGTCCTGCGCGAATTGCCGGATCGCCTCGAAGAAGGGCAGGCCCTCGATGTCGCCGACCGTGCCGCCGATCTCGCAGAGCATGAAATCGACCTCGTCCTCGCCGATGGCGAGGAAGTCCTTGATCTCGTTGGTGACGTGCGGGATGACCTGGATGGTCTTGCCCAGATAGGCGCCGCGGCGCTCCTTCTCCAGCACGTTGGAATAGATGCGGCCGGAGGAGACCGAGTCGGTCTTGCGCGCCGAGACCCCGGTGAAGCGTTCGTAATGGCCCAGGTCCAGGTCTGTCTCGGCGCCGTCGTCGGTGACGAAGACCTCGCCATGCTCGAAGGGGCTCATCGTGCCGGGATCGACGTTCAGATAGGGGTCGAGCTTACGCAGCCGGACGGTGAAGCCGCGCGCCTGCAACAGCGCCCCCAGCGCCGCCGATGCCAGCCCCTTGCCGAGCGAAGAAACCACACCGCCGGTGATGAAGATGTAACGCGCCATCGAGGCCCCCGTGAGAAATCCAATAGAAGATCGCGGCCCGAATCTGGGCGGCATCACGGGACTCGAGTCATATCCGATTTGTCCCGTGGCCGCAACGGACCGCAAGTTGTTGTAAGGGGCGCCTGTCGCGCCCCCAAGTTGTGGTGTCAGTTATTGGCCGGGGCCGGCGCATCCGCTGGCGCGTCCGGGGTCGGCGTCTCGGCCGGAGCCTCTGCCGCCGGCGGCGTCACCGGGGCGGTCGCGGGCGCGCTGCCCTCGCCCTCGGCGGGCGCGGCGGGCGTCTGGGCCGGGGTCTCGGTCGCGGGCGTGGGCGGCGTCACCGGCTGGCCGGCGCCCGGAACCACGGGCTGGCCCGCGCCGGGCGGCGGGGCATAGTCGCCGATGCCGGGCAGGCTGGTCGCCGGCGCGGGCTGCGAGCCGCCGAGGTTCAGCTGGTCCACGATCGAGCCGCTGGAGGCGTTCTGCGCGGCGATCAGGGTCAGCGTCATCGAGGTGATGATGAAGCCGATGGCAAAGATCCAGGTCAGGCGCGACAGCGCGTTCGCTGCCTGGCGGCCGGTCATCACGCCGCTGCCTCCGCCGCTGCCCATGCCAAGGCCGCCACCTTCGGACCGCTGCAGCAGCACCACCCCGATCAGAAGCACGGCGAGGATCAGATGCACGGTAAGAACGACGTTTTCCACCACGGGGCCTTTCATTCAGCGACGCGCCTATCTAGTCACCAAGGCACGGATTGGCAAGCGGGGGCGGGCATGGGCGCGCTGATGATCCAGGGCACCGGGTCGAATGTAGGAAAATCCCTGCTGGTGGCGGGATTGTGCCGGGCGGCAAGGCGGCGCGGAATCGCCGTGGCGCCCTTCAAGCCGCAGAACATGTCGAACAATGCCGCCGTGACCCCGGACGGGGGCGAGATCGGCCGGGCGCAGGCCCTTCAGGCGCGGGCGGCGGGGCTGGCGCCCTCGGTCCACATGAACCCGGTGCTGCTGAAGCCCGAGACCGACCGGGCCGCGCAGGTGGTGGTGCAGGGCCGTGCCGTGACGCGGGCGGCGGCGGCGGATTACGGCGCGCTGAAGGCGCAGCTGATGGGCGCGGTGCTGGACAGTTTCGCCCGGCTGCGCGCCGCGCATGATCTGGTGCTGGTCGAGGGCGCGGGCAGCCCGGCCGAGGTCAACCTGCGTGCCCGCGACATCGCCAACATGGGTTTTGCCCGTGCCGCCGGCGTGCCGGTGGTGCTGGCCGGCGACATCGATCGCGGCGGCGTGATCGCGCAGGTCGTTGGCACGCAGGCCGTGATCGACCCGGAGGATGCCGCGATGATCCGCGGCTTCCTGATCAACCGCTTCCGCGGCGATCCGTCCCTCTTCGATGCCGGCCGCGCCTTCATCGCCGAGCGCACCGGCTGGCCGGACCTCGGCCTTGTGCCCTGGTTCCCCGATGCCGCGCTTCTGCCGGCCGAGGATGCGGTCGACCTGCGCCGCATCTCGGGCATGGGCGGGCTGCATATCGCCTGCCCGATGCTGTCGCGCATCGCCAATTTCGACGATCTCGACCCGCTCGCGGCCGAGCCGGGCGTGCGGCTGACCATGGTGCCGCCCGGTCGGGCCCTGCCGGGGGATGCCGATCTGGTGATCCTGCCGGGCACGAAATCGACGCGCGGCGACCTGGCCTTCCTGCGCGCGCAGGGCTGGGACATCGATCTTTTCGCGCATCTGCGGCGCGGCGGCCGGGTTTTGGGCATCTGCGGCGGCTATCAGATGCTGGGGCGCTGGGTCCACGACCCCGGCGGCCATGACGGCGACCCCGGCAGCACCCCCGGCCTGGGCCTGCTGGAGGTCGAGACCCGCATGGCGTCCGAGAAGCGGCTGACGCGGATCGCAGGCACGGCCTTCGGCCAGCCGGTCGAGGGCTACGAGATCCATATGGGCCGCACCGAGGGGCCTGATTGCGCCCGCCCCTTCGCCCATATCCCCGCGCCGGACGGCGCCACCAGCCCCGACGGCCGCGTCGCCGGCACCTATCTGCACGGGCTGTTTTCCGGCGATGCCTTCCGCGCCGCCTGGCTGGCCGGGTTCGGCGCCGCCTCGGCGCTGGATTACGGCGCCGGCGTCGAGGATGTTCTGGACCGGCTGGCCGTGCATCTGGAAGCGCATCTGGACATCGATGCGCTTTTCGCGCTGGCGCGCTAGAGGATCTCGGCCAGGATGCGCTCGGCCTCGACCTGACAGGGGGTCAGGCGGGCGCGGTCCTCGCCGGGGAAGAAGCGGGCGCGCAGCGCGGTCGGCATCGGCGCAGGCTCGGCGATGACCACGCGGGGACCGAGCGTCTCGTTCTCGGCCTGCCAGCTGCGGGCCAGCGCGATCTGCCCGGCCTTGGTGGCGCCGTAGCTGCCGAAGAACTTCTGCCCCGCCCGCCTGTCGTCGAAGAACAGCGCCGTGCCCTTGCGGGCGCGCAGCAGCGGCTCGATCAGCCCGATCAGCCCGCGCGTGGCGACGAGGTTCAGATCGACCGATTTCTGGAAATCCTTGCCGTCGATATGCCCGGCCGGCGACAGCGGGGCGGCATGGATCGCGCAATGCGCCCAAAGGTCCAGCCCGCCCCAGCGGCCCATGACGGCCTGCACCATCTGCACCATGGCCTCGGGCTGGCCGACATCCATCGGCGCCAGCGTCGCCGCGCCGCCGGCCTTGCGGATGCGGTCGTCCAGTTCCTCCAGCGCGCCGGTGGTGCGGGCGACGGCCAGGATGTGCCAGCCCCGGCCGGCAAGGGTTTCGGCCAAAGCGGCGCCAAGGCCGCGCGAGGCGCCGGTGATCAGCGCGATTTTGTCATGCTCGGTCATGGCGCCGATTTCGCATCCGCGCAGCGGTCGCGCAAGCCCCGAAGCGCGGCCTTCGCGGCGGGTGCGTCATCGTGCCCGTCCCGGGCAGCAGGCTGATCCGGCGGGAAAATTCCCCGGCCGGCCTCGGCCCGCTGCAGATCCGCCAGCGCCGACTGGCACATGCCCAGATCGAGCCATTGGCAGCCCGAGCAGATCCGGCCGAGATCCCCGGGCCGCAACCGCGCGGTGGCGCGGGCCTGCGCCTCGGCCCAGGTCATGCGCTGGCCCGAACGGATGCCGAGCGCGGCGGCATGGCGCCTGTCGAGCCGGCCGATCCGGTCGTCCGCGGCGCAGCCCATGCCGCGCCGCGACGGGCAGGGACGGCAGATCGCATCGGCCATGACGGTGAAGACCACCGGCGTCTGCGGATCAGCCCGCAGCCGCCCCAGCACGATGGCGTTCATGTTCTCGGTGAATTCCGGCGAATAGCCGCTGCCCCGCCAGCCGATCGCGCAAAGCACGTGATGCGGGCGCAGCAGAACGGCCCCGGAACTGTTCCGGGGCCGGTCCTGATCCTGTTCCCGCTCGCTCAGCGGGCGTCCAGCGGCTTGTAGTCCCGCCGCGGCGAGCCGACGTAGAGCTGGCGCGGCCGGCCGATCTTGTTCTGCGGATCGGCGATCATCTCCTTCCACTGCGAGATCCAGCCGACGGTGCGCGACAGCGCAAAGATCGGCGTGAACATCGAGGTCGGGAAGCCCATGGCTTCCAGGATGATGCCCGAGTAGAAATCCACGTTCGGATAGAGCTTCTTCGAGACGAAATACTCGTCTTCCAGCGCGATCCGCTCCAGCTCCTTGGCGACCTGCAGCGTCGGGTTG
>NZ_KI912521.1:102331-122317 GCF_000518925.1 Paracoccus sp. J39
TGGCCAAAGCCCATCAGCCGGAACGGGTCGTTCTTGTCCTTGGCGCGGGCGATGAATTCGGGGATGCGCTCGACCGAGCCGATCTCGCGCAGCATTTCCAGGCAGGCCTGGTTGGCGCCGCCATGCGCCGGGCCCCAGAGGCAGGCGATGCCGGCCGCGATGCAGGCAAAGGGGTTGGCCCCCGAGGAGCCGGCGGTGCGCACCGTCGATGTCGAGGCGTTCTGTTCGTGATCGGCATGCAGCAGCATGATCCGGTCCATCGCCTTCACCAGAACCGGGTCGGGCCGGTATTCCTCTGCCGGCACGGCAAAGCACATTTGCAGGAAATTCGCCGCATAGCTCAGCTCGTTCCGGGGGTAGATGAAGGGCTGGCCCAGCGAATACTTGTAGGCCATGGCGGCGATGGTCGGCACCTTGGCGATCAGCCGGATCGCCGCCACCTCGCGCTGCCAGGGATCGTTGATGTCGATCGAATCGTGATAGAAGGCCGACATGGCGCCGACCACGCCGACCATGGTCGCCATCGGGTGGCTGTCGCGGCGGAAGCCGCGGAAGAAATGGTGCATCTGCTCATGCACCATGGTGTGGCGAGTGATCCGGCTTTCGAAATCCGCCATCTGGGCGGCGCTCGGCAGGGCGCCGTAGAGCAGCAGGTAGCACAGTTCCAGATAGCTCGACCGCTCGGCCAGCTGCTCGATCGGATAGCCGCGATGCAGAAGCTCGCCCTTGTCGCCGTCGATATAGGTGATGGCGCTCTTGCAGGAGGCGGTCGAAGTGAAGCCGGGGTCGTAGGTGAAGACGCCCGCCTGGTCGCCCAGCCGGGCCACGTCGATCACCTCCGGGCCCAGCGTGCCGCGCAGCACTGGCAGCTCGACGCTTTCGCCGGCCAGCTGCAGGCGGGCGGACTGCGCTGCATTGATCTTGAGGCCGTCCATCGGCATCTCCTTGATTGATGATTGCCGGAGCAGCCTGCATCGTGCAGGGCCGCTCCGGCCTTCGGATCGCGGTTGGCTGTCCCTAGACGGTGACTTCGCGCTGCCTGGCCGCCTTGTTCCATGGCATGGCCATTTCCGCAAGCCAGGAGACCGCGGTGTTGAGCAGCGCTGACATGGCGATGATCGCGACCAGCGCGGCGAAGACCCCGGCAGTGTTGAACTGGCTGGAATTGTGCGACAGCAGATAGCCGAGGCCGCGGTTTGCGGCGATCATCTCGCCGACGATGGCGCCGATCATCGCATAGGGCACCGACAGGCGCAGCCCGGTGAAGACCCAGACCACGGCCGAGGGCAGCACCACCTTGCGCAGCACGTGCCGCTCGTTCGCGCCCATCAGCCGCAGGATCGAGACCAGTTCCGGGCTGACGCCGCGCACGCCGGTGAAGGTGTTCAGGAATACCAGGAAGAACACGATGGTGGCGGTCAGCAGGATCTTCATCTCGATGCCGATGCCGAACCAGATGATGAACAGCGGCGCCAATGCCACCTTGGGGATCGAGTAGAAGGCGACGATGAAGGGGTTGAGTAGGTCGGCCAGCCCCTTGGCGCGGCCCAGGACCACGCCGGCCGTCATCCCGGCCAGCGCGCCCAGGATGAAGCCCAGCACCGCCTCCAGCGCGGTGATGCCGGCGTGATAGAACAGCCGACCGTCCATCAGCCATTGCCAAAAAGTCACGGCGACCTTGCTGGGCGTGCTGATCAGATAGGCGGGGACCAGACGGCCGGAGACCAGTTCCCAAGCGGCAAGGATGAAGGCCAGGATGGCCAAGCGGGCCAGTTGCAGTTTCATGGCTCAGTCCTCCGTTCCATGGATGGCGGGCATCATCTCGTCCCAGAGCCTTGCGGTCAGGGCGGTATAGGTCGGGTCGTGGCGCAGCCGATAGAGGTCGCGATCCTTGGGCAGCGGGATATCCAGCACCTCGCGGATGGTGCCGGGCCGGGGGGTGAAGACGGCGCAGCGGTCGGCCAGCGCCACCGCCTCGTCAAGGTCGTGGGTGACGAACAGGATCGACTTGCCCAGCTGGGTGGCGATGCGGCGCAGCTCCACCTGCATCTTCAGTCGCAACTGCGCGTCGAGCGCGGCGAAGGGCTCGTCGAAGAGCAGCGTTTCCGGGTCATAGGCCAGCAGCCGCGCCAGCGCCGCGCGCTTGCGCATGCCACCGGACAGCTGGTTGGGATAGTTCTTCTCGAAGCCGGACAGGCCGACGAGCTGCAGGAGCTGGTCGATGCGGTCGCGGATCTCGGCCTTGCGCAGGCCTTGGATCTCCAGCGGCACGGCGATGTTGCCGGCGACGTCGCGCCAGGGCAGCAGGTGGTCGCTTTGCGTCATGTAGCCGACATGGCGGTTGAAGCCCTGCTGGACCTTGCCGCGATAAAGCACGCGGCCCGAGGTCGGGGCGAAGATGCCGGCCACCATGTTGAGCAGCGTGGACTTGCCGCAGCCCGAGGGCCCGACCAGACAGATGAACTCGCCCCGCGAGACGCTGAGATTGACGCCGGTCACGGCCTCGAAGGCGCCGAAGGATTTCGAGACGTTCTCGAAGCGCATGATCTCTTCCCGCGCCGGGGAAGGGGCTGGATGTGTCTCCGGGTGGAGCTTCGCCGACATGCTTGTCTTCGTATAGGTCACATTCTCCTCCCCTATGATTTCCAGAGCGTGGCTCCTTCTCCGTGCCTGCCCTGCTGGACCTCGTATCCGCCGCAGCCTCACTAGGGCGCGGCGCTATTCTTTTCATCCACTACCTCGCAACTTGCGTGCCAAAAGCAGAAGGATCCACACGACAAGTTTTTGGATGAAACGTGAGCGGGGCTCAGATGCCGGGCTGACCGGATGCGGTGGAGGCCCCCAGCAGCTACTTTAGCTTCGCTTTCTCATCTTCCAGCGCCTTCAGGCGTTTGGCCTCGGACAGCCAGACCTTATCGCAGGGCGGATGCTGCTGCCCAAGATTGCCAATGCGCTGCGGCAGTCGGTCGGCGACTCGGACACGTATGGCAGCGAACCGGGCTGAGAGCCGGACGATTATCTTCCTATACTAATCTTTTCCCCGCCCCGTGCCAAAATCAAGCAACAGTTCGGTTAGATTTTCTTGGTGTGGTTGGTTAGCGTCCGGCTGCCGGGCACGCTGCGGCTTCGCTTTCGTAGGTGGCTGGCACGCATCTTGCTGCCTATTGATCATAGCGGATCAATGTCGAGGGCCTCGGTTGATCCGAACCACTCTTGGAGCCGAGCTTTCGCATACAAGAACCCCGTCGCAAATCAGACAGGATCAAGGCATGACGCTGGAATACAAGCTACCCAATGTCTGAAGATCGTTTTTCATCGTGGATCTCGTTCAGGAAGGCAACCACGTGCTCGACATCAGCTGGGGTGGCGGTGGATCTGTGGAGATGCCCGCGACATAATCTACCGAGGCATCGTCGAAGATCGGCTTTTCGATCTGCTAGAAATGGGCAGCGTGAACGCGATCGCGCACCGCCTTCCGAACCGTAATGCTCATGCGGCCAAGGATCCTGCCGGCTGCCAGTCACCTTGGTGCAAAGGCAAGTATTTCTGGAATCGCGCCCCCGCAACCAACGATAATTGCGAAACCTCCAAAGCTCCGGCTGCGGAGGTTTTTTGCTGTCCGCGCGACGGCTTCCGCGAGCCGCCCGATTGCGCCAGCAGATTGTCCAGCGCCTCGGCTTCCGACAGGAAAGCCGGATCCTTCTTGCCGGCCGCGAAGCGCAGGATGGCGCCGAGATCGCCGCGTAGCACGATGGCCAGTTCGCCATCTTCCGGCACCAGCGTCACCTGATCGACCAGCGAGCGCAGGATCTCCGCCGCTTGGGCGCGGCTGTCCTCGTGCCGCAGGTTCTCCGAAAGTTCGGCGATGCGTTGGGCATAGAGCGCCGCCATGTTCGGATGCAGCAGGGGAGGCGGCTCGTCGGCATTGGCCAGTTTCTCCGTCAGTTCCGCCTTGCGCGCTTCGAGTTGCGTAATCTTGTCCTTGAGCGTCAACGGCGGGACGCCCTGCAGTATGGCGTCGATGGCCTTGTCGAGTTCTCGGATCGTGCGATCCAGGTCCCGGCGCGCGACCTCCAGATCGGCGCCACGCTCGATGCGCAACCGGTTCACCTCCCGAGTGAACTCGGCGCAGAATTCCCGAAACAGGTCCGGCTCCATCAGGTGCTTTTTGAGCCCGTTCAGGACCGAGGCCTCGAGCGCG
This sequence comes from Paracoccus sp. J39, assembly GCF_000518925.1. NCBI lineage: Bacteria > Pseudomonadati > Pseudomonadota > Alphaproteobacteria > Rhodobacterales > Paracoccaceae > Paracoccus > Paracoccus sp. J39. The sequence continues at coordinate 106,533 of NZ_KI912521.1, forward strand.
TCGCGGCGGATGTTGACGCGGTTGTCGCAGGTGCCCTTGTTGCGCGCCGTCGAGCAGCCCAGCAGATCCTTCGAGATCATCGAATAGCCTCCGCCGCAGCAGCCGCATTTGATGAGACCCGCGAAGAGATGCTTCGGGCGGCGGCGGTCGTTCAGCGGATTGCCGTTGGGCCGCGTGCGGGTCGAAAAGGCCAGTTCGCCCTGGCGGGCCTTGACCGCATCCCAGAGGCTTTGGTCGACGATGCGCAGGTCCGGCACCTCCTGGATCACCCATTCGCTTTCCGGGTTCGGCCGTGAGACCCGGCGACCGGTGTCGGGATCCTTGACGTAGCGCAGCCGGTTCCAGACGAGGCGACCGACATAGAGCTCGTTGTTCAGGATGCCGGTGCCGCGCTCGCGGTTGCCATGGATGGTCGATGGCCCCCATTCCCGGCCCATGGGACCGGGCACGCCTTCGCGGTTCAGCGTCATGGCGATGGTGCGCGAGGAGAGTCCGGCGTTGTAGTCGGCGAAGATGCGGCGGATGACGGCGGCCTGCGCTTCGTTGATCGTCCGGTCGCCGCGGATCGGCTCGCCATTGGCATCGAACTGCTTGACCACGTCGTAGCCGTAGGAGTTGCCGCCGCCGGACTTGCCGTCCTCGACCCGGCCGCGCAGGCCCCGGCGGGTCTTGTCGGCCAGGTCCTTGATGAACAGCGCGTTCATCGTGCCCTTCAGGCCGACATGCAGCTCGCTGATCTCGCCTTCGGACAGCGTGAACATTTTTAGGTCGGCATAGCGCATGCGCTTGTAGATGCCGGCGATATCCTCCTCGTCGCGGCTGACCCGGTCCAGCGCCTCGGCCAGCACAATGTCGAAGCGGCCGCGCGTCGAATCCATGATCAGCGCCTGGAGGCCGGGACGCTGGATCATGCTGGAGCCGGAGATGGAATGGTCGGAATATTCCTCGACCACCGTCCAGCCTTCCTTCTCGGCACGCAATCGGCACATGCGGAACTGGTCGGCGATCGACGCCTCGCGCTGCAGGTCTGATGAATAGCGGGCGTAGATGGCAACCTTCATGCGCGGGCCTCCTGGTCAGTCGGGGTGGTCTCTGCCGTTCTCGCGATCTTCGGCCTCGACGAAATCCCGCGCCGCGCGCGGGGCCAGCAGGCGGACCAGGTCCGCAAGCCGCCGGTCCGGGGAGGGCAGGGGAGCAGCGGACTCCCGGGTGGGTTCAGGGACCACCCGCAGCCGTTCCGCAACTGTCTGCCTCCGCCGTGCCATTGCCCTGTTCCGCTCGCCGCGCGGTTGGATCCGCGCCAGAAGAATCGTGGCGCAGGACCAAGCGGAATCACAGGCGGGTTCGGGCGCATCGCATCAAGCCTCGGCGCAGTACAGCGTAAACCGGCGCTGCCGCGCCTGCTGCAGGGGGCGCTGCGCGGCGGCGTCATCGCAGCTTGGCGTAAAAATACTGGAAAGTCGCGGGATATCTGGCGGCGAGGGATGGAGATCGGCGGGGTTCCGCAGCTGGTGATCGAGCATCTAGGCATTCATGCTTCGCGTTCAGAGGCCGCTGCCCGAAGGCACGTCCTCATACTCCCCTTGGGAGGCCGAGGCTCAGTTGTTCCTCCCCGCCGTCCTCGTCTTGCGGTTCCAGAGACGATAGCGTGACGCCAAGCAGCCGCATGACCTTTTCCACCGGGAAGAACGATTCCAGCGACGCCGAGGTAATCATCGCAGGCTTCGCCGCACCCTGCGCGCAGCAAAGCCAAGCTCCACGCCCGGCACCGGTGTCGTCGCCCCGCCTGCGCCTATGAGCAGGGCGACGCCGAAATATCAGCCCTTCTGCGAGGCAAACGGCGCGCGATACTGCGACTGGCGTTCCAGCATCCAGCCCGGATATTCGGCGGGCAGCTTGGTCACCGCATCGAGCGCGGCCAGGTCCTCGGCGGTGAGCGCCACCTCGGTCGAACGGATATTGTCCTGCAACTGCTCGATCCGCTTCGCCCCAACGATCACGCTGGTCACCACCGGCTGATGCAGCAGCCAGGCCAGCGCCACCTGCGCCACCGTGCAGGTCTTGGCCGATGCGATCTCGCGCATTGTGGCGATGGCGGCATCGCCACGCGCCAGATCCACCGGCGGGAAGTCGAAGCTGGCCCGGCGGCCGTCGTTGGCGGTGCTGCCCTCGCTGTACTTGCCCGACAGGAAGCCACCTGCCAGCGGGCTCCAGACCATCAGGCCGAGGCCCTCGGCCTGCAGCATCGGCACGATCTCGCGTTCCAGATCGCGGCCGACCAGCGTGTAATAGGCCTGCAGCGACAGGATCGGCGCCAGCGTGCGCGCATCAGCGATGCCGATAGCCTTGACGATCTGCCAGGCCGCCCAGTTCGACAATCCGATATAGCGCACATGGCCCTGCCGCACGAGCGTGTCGAGCGCCTCGAGCGTCTCGGTGATCGGGGTCAGCGGATCGAAGCCGTGGATCTGGTAGAGGTCGATGTGATCCATCTGCAACCGTTCCAGGCTGGCCTTGGCCTGCGCCAGAATGTGGGCACGCGAGGCGCCGCGGGCGTTCGGGCCCTCGCCCATCACCCCCATCACCTTGGTCGCGATCACCACCTCGTCGCGCGGAATGCCGAGGTTGCGGATGGCCTGGCCGAGGATCCGCTCGCTCTCGCCGCCGGCATAGACATTGGCGGTATCGATGAAATTGATGCCGGCGTCGAAGGCCGCCTTGACCAGGCTGTCGGCCTCGTCCTGGCGCAGCTGGCCGATCTGGCCCCACAGGCCCTCCGAGCCGCCGAAGGTCATGGTGCCGAGGCAGAGTTCCGAGACCAGCAGGCCGCTGGGGCCGAGAGTGCGGTAGCGCATGGAATGTTCCTTCATGTCGGGTGGATCGCCGGGGCGGAATGCCGCCGGATCAGGACGAAGATAGGGCCGCCCTGCCCAAGGTTGCCACGCCGATCCTCGCAAATCCTTGCACGATCCTCTCATGCGCGCCGATTCCGGGCTGCGAACCACGCGCATAGATCCTAGATTGCGAGCCATGGAAAACGATCATCTTGCCCCGCTCAGGGAGCTGGTGGCCCGCCAGTGGCAAGCGCATGGCCGGGAAACCCCGATCGAGAGGTTGCTGCTGACCTCGGTCACGGCGCCGACCGGGCCGATCCATGCCGTCTACCGCCCGTCGCTCTGCGTCGTGGCGCAGGGCGCCAAGACCAGCATGCTCGGCGAGCGCGCCTATCGCTATGACGCCGGGAAATGCCTGATCGCGTCGATGGAGGTGCTGATCCGGGCGGAGATCACCCGCGCCACGCCCGACCGACCCTATCTGGCCTTCAGCCTGACGCTGGACCCCGCGACGATCTCCGACCTGTTGCTGGAACTGGATGGCACCGACGACGCCCCCGCCGGTGCGGCGCTGGCGGTGCATGCGCTTAGGCCCGAGCTTGCCGATTCGCTCTGCCGGTTGCTGGCCCTGTGCGACCGCGCGCGCGACATCGCGATCCTCGCGCCGCTAGTCCGGCGGGAGATCACCTGGCTTCTGCTGAGCGGACCGATGGGGCCGGCGCTGCGCCAGATCGGCCTGGCGGGCAGCCGCATGGCGCGGATCGGCCGGGCCATCGCCTGCATCCGCGAGGGCTTCGCGGATCAGCTGAACATACGCCAGCTTGCCGAGGTCGCCGGGATGAGTCCCGCGACCTTCCACCGCCACTTCAAGGCGGTCACGGCGATGACGCCGGTGCAGTACCAGAAGCAGCTTCGCCTGCAGGAAGCGCGCCGCCTGCTGCTCTCCGACGATGCCGATGTCGCCCGGATCGGCTACGCCATCGGCTATGAGAGCCCGTCGCAGTTCAGCCGGGAATATCGCCGCCTGTTCGGATCGCCGCCGGGGCGGGATGGGCAGGAGATCCGCAGGAGCCTCACCCCGCAGGTCGAAGGCTGAGGGGGCGGCAACATGGGCGGAAAGCGGTCTGACAGCAGTGCGGCGTCGCAGGTGCGGCGAACTTAAGAAAGCAGACACCCATGCGTTACGCAGCGGTCACCCCGCGCTGGTGCCTGCAACGGGGCGGAAAGCGGACGTGCGGCAGCGCCGTAGGGCGATCGCGGCATAGGAGCAGCCGTTCGGGCGAACCGCGCCGAGATTACAGTCGATTCCGCCCCGAGGGGCGGGCAGCCGAAGTTCGCTGCATGCGCACAATGTGAGGTGGTCGGTCGTAAAGCGGACGTTCACACGAAAATTGGCACACGCCCTACTTTTTGTCCCACTCCCAGCGATAAGGTAACCGACCGAGGTACAGTATTCTCATGTGCGGAAAAAATCTACTTTCTTAAAGGGCTGACAACTTTTCGTCTATTCTGAGTGCAAGCTCAGTCATTAAGTCTTTTGCTGCGGCCTCAAACTGAAGATAGTAATCAAGTTCATGAATAAACTCTCTCTCCCCGTGCGCAATCTTGTTGCGCCGATTTACAAGCGTAAAAATTGATCGGTTGTGGGACGACAGAGATTCCAGTTCAAGATCCGCATCCTCTAACAATCGTTTCAAAACCTTTGGGGAAAGGTTTGAGTCGGTGTCGACTTCCGGAAATGAGGCGGGCTCCGCAAGGACATCAACTTCAAAGCCGCGCATAGCGGCAATAAAGTTTACTGGCGGCAAGTTCCTGATGGCCTTCAGCTTTTCAGTCAGCGCAAATGCTTGAGTCTTGGGGGGAAAGTTTTCACATCTCTTTCCAGAGTTCTTGAGAGCATCGAAATAAACGGTTAGAGCAAACTTGCAAAAACCCTCATAATGGGCGTATAGTAACGCCCACGCTGCGCGAAACAACACGCGCTTCTCTCTTTCAGTGATGTCCTCGTTGGCGAGAAACAATCGAAGAACAGCCAGTTCCGCTTCACGCCAATCGAGATCATGCTCGATCTCATCAAAATGAGTCATCAATCGAGCAACGCTTCTCGGACAATTCTGATCCTCTCCTCCATTTTGCCCTTGGAGTTCGCACCTGGACCGCTAGCCGCCTTGAATTCCTCGCTTTCAAAGGCATTGCTAAGGTTGGTTTGCAGAGTTATCGGGTCAGCGATTCTGAGTTCACCGAAGCGACCAGCTAGCGCTCCAACCACTGCTTCAAAGTATGCAGGCGCAAGGCGGCCAAACGCCTGTCCATCTCGGGATCTGGAGAAGGCGGCATCGCCGAACTTCTCTGCAATGAAAGCAAAGAAGCTTCCGAACTCATCCGGGTCAAATTCAATTCCATCGCGCTTAAACAGGATGTCTTCCATGAAGTTATCCAACCATTCCCGAACATTTCCGGAGAAGCTGCCTTGATAGTACCGGACAGCGAAATATCGCAAAACCAGTTCTTCGTCGGCCCGCCGTTCTCGGTCAGGTTCAGGCAGGCGAATGATAGCCTTCTTGAAATTCGGGTCCGCAGCCAGTTCCTGCAGCGTGTTGTAGAAGTCTGCGCCGCCTGAAAGCATCCGTGATGAACAGTTGCGAATTTCTTGAGCCGACAGCAGCGAGCCGCCGGTGTTTAGGCGCTTAAACATTTCGTATTTCACATAATCGTCGCCGCTTCGCTTGATGATCACAGCGCGAATAGGAGTTCTTTTCAGCCTAAGGCGAATTGAAGTGCTGAAGTCTTCGAACTTCATTCCATTGATCTCGTGCAGAATATCGCACCCGGCCAGAGTGAGCTCTTCCTGCCCAACTGATTCGTGATCTAAGAACTGCAAGACAGAGCTCGTGCGCTGAAGCCCGTCAATCAGCTCAAGAACACCATTCTCGTCCTCAATCAGAAAGATAGGGGGGATGGGGAGCCGAAGTAGTATGGATTCGATCAGGCGTGAACGCTGCTCGACCGACCAGCGGAACAGCCGTTGATACTCAGGCCTGATAACGATTTCGCCATCCTTGTGCAGGTTCAAGATTTCACCAAAGGAAAAATCGACGGCTTCTGTTCTTATTTCGTTGCTTTCGATGCTTTCCATGGTGGTCCCAAACTACGTATTCGGTGATGTCATGTGACACCAACCTATTACGTGGGCAAGCAAAGGCCAAGACAGATTTAGCGCGAAGTTTCCTTTGCTGCGGTCCCACTTGGGATCAGCGGACTGGCGGGAGGCACCACAGCGCCAAGCGCAAGGTCCCGATGTAGATCGAGTTCCGCGACAGGCCTTGGCGCGGCGGACAATACCCGTCCCGGAGCGTCTGACCGCTTCCGCGACACCACACCGCGGCGAAAAACTCTGGCAAATGTCCGCAAAGGGCCGATCATGTTGCTGTCAGCGATGCGCCAGATAGTCCGCTGAAACATAACCCGAGATACCAGGCCTGTCGGTGAGTGAGACCCTGCACCAGACGTTACCGTTGTTCATGACGCAGTTCTGGCGGGTGAGACGCGTTCCGTCGGGCAGACCGATAATGATGTTGTGGTTTAGGCCAGGGCCTTCGCGAAGCTTCAGGAGATCGTCTGGCCCGACGCCCTTGACCACTGCACCAGAACCGACCGCGCATCCGGCGGCGATCATGAGAGCGAGAAGAGCAGCAAAATGAGTTCGCATTGCCTGACCTGAATCGTTATGCCATCACTAGGTCGTGTTGACAAAAGGGATTCCTCTGGCAGTCGTCCTATGATTCAAGCTCATCTCTACGTGGGAGATGAACCGGCTCTGGATGGTCAGTTTCTTGATCTTCTCCCTCTCTGCCAGAATGGCCGTGCCGCGTCCGACTACCATCAGCTCGAAGCGCAGCACCTCATAACGTCCGAGACAGGAAGCGGGGCACAAGCCGAATACCCCATCTGACCCCAGGTCAATCGCCAGCAAGCCGATCTTTGTCGTCATAAGTGCGCCCTCCGCTCGGTTCCAATCAAACCATCATGGCATATGAGATGCCGTTGGGTGGGGGCATCCACCGCATCAGTTCACCACCCCTGTTCACCCGAGCCGCGAACAAAACCGGTCCTGCTCAGGAAAATCGCCGGGCGAAGGATTGTGCGACCTCTTTGAAGGCGTCGATGCAGGCGCCGACGACGCGCGAGGGTCGGGCGTGGGGAGACGTCAGCAGCAGGGTCCTGAAGTGGATCGCCGGCTCGAACCGCCGCAGGACCACCTGCTGGTCACGGAAAATCTCGGCGGTGAGCGGGTTGACGATGCCGACCCCGACTCCCGCCGCGATCATCGCGCAGACGGTCGAGGAATAGGGTGTCTCGAACACGATGCGCGGCGCCGATCCACAGGCCGAAAAATGCGCATCGGCTTCCTTGCGCGTGGTGTCCTCCGGCGCGAGTGCCACGAAGTCGAATCCGTTCAGGTCGCCGGCTTGGACGACGTCGTGGTCACAAAGCGGATGCCCGGGCGGCAGACCCACCATGGCGCGAGAACGAAGAAATGGGCGCGCTTCAACACCCGAAAGGTCGATCTCGTCGGCGGCGAGGCCGAAGTCAAACTCGCCTGAAATGACCAGGTCGCGCACGACCGAGGACATATGCGTCTGCATTGTCACGGCGATGTCGGGGTGGTGGATGCGGAACCGGGCGAAGGCGACCGGGGCCAGGGTCGTGCTATGCGCGGACAGGCAGGCGAACCGGACCTGCCCCGCACCGAAGTCCCGGATTCGCGCTGCCGCCGCTTTGAGCCGCGACATGCCGACAAAGCTGGCCTCGACCTCGCGGTGCAGAAGCTGCCCCTCGACCGTCGGCACCATCCGGCCCTTGACCCGCTCGAACAGCGCGAACCCGATCTCGCGCTCCAGCTCCATGATGGCCTTGCTGGCCGAGGGTTGCGAGATGCGCAGCAGTTCGGCGGCGCGCGAGACGGTGCCGACGGTGATGACATGGTGAAAGATCTCGATATGGCGGCTGTTCATCACGCGCCCCCCCAAGCAAGGTATTCCTGCAGTGAATGATTTTATCATATCTTGATATTGGACGGAATAGGGATGGCGCTCTAACCTCGCTCCCATGACCGTTATCTCAGAGAGTCTCATGCGCGATCAGACATGCTGCGTCAAAGTGCCCGCGATCAGCGAGGACGGGTTCGCCTCGTTGGCGATCGCGACCCATAGGGCCAGCACCATTCCGTTTCCAGATGCGACAGCATATCAGAACCGCGCCTCGCGCGCGCCGGACGGCTATAGCTACGGGTTGGCCGGCACGCCCACTACGCGCGCGCTAGAGGCGCAAATCAGCGCGCTGGAGGGCGGCGCGCGGACCGCGCTGCTGCCTTCGGGGCAGGGCGCCGTCATGATCGCCATCCTGGCGCTGCTGAGCCGCGGCGAACAGTTGCTGCTGCCCGATTCCGTCTATCCGCCGGCGCGCCAGCTTGCCGTGCAGGACTTGGCCCGCTATGGCATCGAGACGTCCTTTTACGATCCCTGCTCGATCACGGACCTTGCGTCCAAGATTACCCCCGCTACCCGGATGGTCTGGATCGAGTCGCCCGGATCGACGACGATGGAGGTGCAGGATTTCCGTGCCATCGCCGATCTGGCCCATACCAATCGCGCGTTGGTCGGCTGCGACAATACCTGGGCCACGCCCTTGAACTTCAAACCGATCCAACACGGCGCCGACCTGGTGGTCGAGGCCCTGACCAAGTACTTCGCCGGCCATTCCGACGTGCTGATGGGGTCGATCACCACGGCCGACGGCCAGGTCGGGGTGCGCATCAAGCAGACGATGAGCCGGTTCGGGCTTGGCGTCTCGCCCGACGATTGCGCGCTGGTGCTGCGCGGCATCCAGACGATGCATGTCCGCCTGCGCCATGTCGCCGCGGTCTCGCTGCGGCTGGCGGAATGGCTGGCCAGGCAACCGGTGGTGACGCAGGTGCTGCATCCCGCGCTGCCGGGCGCGCCGGGCCATGAACTGTGGCGGCGCGACTTCTTGGGGGCCAGCGGCGTGTTCAGCCTGGTGCTGAAGCCCGAGGCGGCGGCCCATCTCAACCCGGCGCTGGACAAGTTGCGCACCTTTGCCATCGGTGCGTCTTGGGGCGGCACCCACAGCCTGCTCGCGCCAATGGACGTCGCCACCAGCCGCAGCCTGCCGCGTCCAGGCGCCCCGACAACCTACCTGCGGGTCAGCATCGGCCTTGAGGCCGAGGAAGACCTGCTGGCCGACCTGGAAACGCTTTGCGCCGAACTGACAAGGCGAACCAGTGCCGAGACCGAAGCCGGCTGATCGCCGGTGTCCCACCCAACAGGAGAACAAACAGATGATCACACGACGCTTCATGATGGCCGCGGGCATCGCCTTGGCTGCGCTGACCCCCATCTCGCTCGCCCATGCCGACGCCGCCGCCGACATGGCCGCGCGTTTTCCCAACGGCACCGTCACCATCGGCATCCACAACCGCGCGCCCTGGGGCTTTCGCACGGCCGAAGGCGATGTCAGCGGCTATCATCCCGACCTCGTGCGCGCCGTGTTCTCGTCGCTGGGCATCGACAAGGTCGATTTCGTCGCGGCCGAGTTCGGGGCGTTGATCCCCGGGCTGCAAGCCAAGCGCTTCGACATGATCGCCTCTGGCCTGGCCATCACCCCTGAGCGTTGCGAGCAAGTGTTGTTTTCCGAGCCAGACCTGACCATCGTCGACGGCCTGCTGATCAAGCAGGGCAATCCCGAGGGGATCGATTCTTATGCCGATTTCATCGAGAATCCTTCACTGATCCTGGCCGGGGGCCGCGGCACGCTGAATTCTCGCCACGCGATGGACGCGGGCGTGCCGGAAGACCAGATGCTGCTGCTGCCCGAAACCAACGACCTGGTGTCCGCCGTCCTGACCGGCCGCGCCCATGCCGCGACCATGTCGGCGCCTTCGGTGATCGGTTTCCTGGCCGATCCGAACCTGGCCGACAAGGGGCTGGAGCGGGCCGAGCCCTTTACCGGCCTGATCCTTGAGGATGGCACGCCCGCGGCCATGTATACCGCGATCGGCTTCCGCACAGACGACACTGCCCTGCGCGATGCCTATAACCTGCGGCTGGCTGAGGTGATCAAGTCGGGGGAACTGCGCGAGATCATGGGCAAATACGGGTTCGGCGAGGCGGAGCTGCCGCCCGCCCGCTCGACTGCGGACATCTGCGGCAAATGAAGCCCGGCAAGGAGATGAACAGGGCAAGGGGCCGGTGACGTGACATTCGGGCAGATTCTTGCAGGGATATTTCAGGGCTTCGACGTGACGGCGGCTGTCACGGGCTACGGCCTGCTTTGGGCGATCCCCTTCGCGTTCGCGGCCGGCGTCCTGCAACATTTCACCCGCGGGCTTCCGCGCCTGCTGGTGACGGCGGTGATCGAGTTCTGGCGTTCCTCGCCGGTGCTCATCACGCTGTTTGTGATGTATTATTCGCTTCCCAGCTTTGGCATCAACCTGTCGGGGATCACGGTCGCCGCCATGGCGCTGGGGCTGAACATCGGCGGCTATGGCAGTCAGGCGGTCCGGGCGGCGTTGCAATCGCTGGATCGCGGCCAAGCCGAGGCCGGGCTTGCCCTTGGCCTGCCGCGCTGGCAGGTGCTGGCGCTGATCGAGATGCCGCAGGCGTTCAAGTCGATGCTGCCCAGCTTCGTCAACCAGTTCATACAGCTGGTCAAGGGCACAGCGCTGGTGTCGCTGATCACGCTGACCGACATGACGTTCCGCGCCAAGCAGCTTTCGCAGCTCAGCTACGACCCGGTGGGCACCTATACCGGGCTGCTCGTCGCCTATTTCATCGTCTGCTACCCGGCCACCATCCTGGGCCGCGAGATCGAGCGGCGTGTCATGAAAGGGCGCAAACTTGAATTTTGATCTCGACTTCGCGCTTTCCACGCTGCCCACCATCCTGCGCGGGCTGGGCACCACGATCTGGGTGGCTATCGCGTCCTGCATCGGCGCATCGCTTCTGGGCTTCCTGTTCGAGGCGCTGCGGCGCACCGGGCGGATCATGGGCTATCTGATGCGGTTCGTGATCGACTTCATCCGCTCGACCCCGGTGCTGGTGCAGATCTATTTCCTTTACTACGTGCTGCCGTTCTACGACGTGGTGCTGCCGGCGCTGGTGGTCGGCGTTCTGGCGCTGTCCGTCTATTACAGCGGCTATCTGGCCGAGGTGTTCAAGGCCGGAATCGACGCGATCCCGCAGGGCCAGCCCGAGGCCGCCAAGGCGCTGGGCCTGACGCGCGCCGACACGCTGCTGCGCATCATCGCCCCGCAGATGCTGCGCAACATCGCCGCGCCGATGGGCAACTACTTCGTCTCGATCCTGAAGGCGACGCCCTACCTCGCGGTCATCGCCGTCCCCGAGATGCTGGGCAACGCCCTGGACATCGGGTCCGAGACCTTCCGCTATTCCGAGCCGATGCTGATGGTCGGCGCGGTCTTCCTGATACTCGCTGTCTCGATCGCCTGGGTGGTTCGCCTGTTCGAACTCCGGCTTATGGCCTCGGCCAAGCGCTGAGACTCGCATGAAAACGGAGTTTGTTGCTGTGGCCCAAGATATCGCCGTCCCCGCCGTCCAGATCGAAGGCGTGAACAAATGGTATGGCAGTTTCCAGGCGCTCAAGGACATCTCGCTGGATGTCTCCGGCGGCGAAAGGATCGTGATCTGCGGACCCTCGGGGTCCGGGAAATCGACCCTGATCCGCTGCATCAACCAGCTGGAGACGCATGATTCCGGCCACATCGCCGTGAACGGCTGCGAGGTCGGCCCCAAGGTGCGCAAGATGCACGAGATCCGCCGCGACGTCGGCATGGTCTTTCAGCATTTCAACCTGTTTCCGCACCTGACGGTCCTGCGCAACTGCACCATCGCGCTGACGCGCGTGCGCAAGACCCCGCAGGCGGAGGCCGACAAGATCGCCCTGCGCTATCTGGAACGGGTGCGCATCGCTGACCAGGCCGGGAAATATCCCAACCAGCTTTCCGGTGGCCAGCAGCAGCGCGTGGCGATTGCGCGGGCGCTGTGCATGAACCCGCGGGTGATGCTGTTCGACGAGCCGACATCCGCGCTGGACCCTGAGATGATCAAGGAGGTGTTGGACGTCATGACGGATCTGGCACAGGACCGGATGACCATGATCTGCGTCACGCATGAAATGGGCTTTGCGCGCAAGGTCGCCGACCGGGTGGTGTTCATGGATCGCGGCGAGATCGTCGAGATCGCGCCGCCCGCCGCCTTCTTTGAAAGCCCGCAAAGCGAACGTGGCCGGCTGTTCCTCAGCCAGATACTATAAGAGGCACGCCATGACGAAAAGCAGGGTTTGGTCGGGCATCGACCTTGATGCCCAGGGCAAGGATGCAGATTTCCTGCGCATCCCGCATTCGGTCGATACCTCGGCCTATGGCTGGGTGCCGGTGCCGGTCATCCGCATCATGAACGGCACGGGGCCGACCGCGCTGCTGTGCGCAGGCAACCATGGCGACGAATACGAGGGGCAGGTCGCGCTGCTGGACCTGGCGCGGCAGATCGAGGCGCGCGACATCCGCGGCCGCGTCATTATCCTGCCGGCGCTGAACTATCCCGCCGTGGCGGCCGGGCGCCGCGTCTCGCCCCTGGACGAGGGCAACCTGAACCGTGCCTTTCCGGGTGATGCCGCCGGCTCTCCGACGGAGATGCTGGCCCATTACATCGTCGAGGAACTGTTCCCCCGCACCGATCTGGTCATCGACCTGCATTCCGGCGGGCGCTCGCTGGAATACGTGCATTGCGCCTTGGGCCACTATGGCAAGGGCGAGGACACCGACGCCAAAATCCGGCAGCTTCTGGACGTCTTTGCCGCGCCCTTCAGCATCCTGACCCAGGGCGGGGGCGGGGGCGGCGACACGACGCTTTATGCCGCTGCCGCCGCGCGCGGCATCGCGGCGATCACGACCGAACTGGGCGGCGGCGCCCGCATCGACCCGGTGGGACGCGCCTGTGCCGACGCCGGGGTCCGGCGCGTCCTTGCGCATTGGGGCATCTGGGGCGACGACGCGCCCGCCAGCCCCGCGCCGTCCCGCCTTGCACGGATGCAGCCGCGCAGCCTGTCCGTCTTTGCCCCCCATGGCGGCATATTCGAACCTTTCGTCACGCCCGGCAGCGCCGTCACCGCAGGCCAGCCCGCGGGCAGGCTTTACGACCCCGAACGCCCGCTGCTTCCGCCGACGGAACTGCGCTTCGTGACGGACGGGATCGTGTCCTGCCGGCGGGCGCTGGCCCACACCCGGCTGGGCGATTGCCTGTTCAACCTTGCGGAGCCGCTTTGAGCCGCAATCTTGCATGGCCGCGATGATCCTTGGGGGCAGCGACGACACCCTGCGCGGCATCGGCCTGCGCGTGCTGTCGGGGGTGTTCTTCGTCGGCATGGTTTCCAGCGTCAAGCTGGCCTCGCCGAGCGTTCCATTGGGGCAGATCGTGTTTTTCCGCTCGGCCTTCGCGCTGCTGCCTCTGGTCGTATTCCTGCTGTGGCGGCAGGAATTTCCTGCGGGCCTCCGAACCGAGCGCCCCTTTGGCCATCTGGCCCGGTCGATGCTGGGCGGGATCGCCATGTTCACCTCCTTCGCCGCCATTACCCGGCTCAGCGTGGCTGAGGCGGTGCTGCTGAGCTATCTGACGCCGATCATCCTGTCGCTGCTGGCCGTCCGCCTGCTGGGCGAGCGGCTGACGCCTGCGCGGGCCGCCGGTCTTGTCCTGGGCATCAGCGGCGTGGCGATCTTCGTCGCCCCCGACCTGCTGGCCGAGATCGGCCGCGACGCGGCGGCGCTTGACCTGCGCCGCCTCAGCGGCATCGGGCTGTCGCTGCTGACCGCGCTGCTGACCGCCGGCGCGCTTGTTCAGATCCGCAAGCTGGCCGCGACCGAAAGCGCGGGGGCCATTGCCTTCTGGTTCGCCGTGGCCACCAGCCTGGGCGGGCTGGCGACATGGCCGCTGGGCTGGGTCTGGCCCACGCCGGAGGCCGCTGTCTTCCTGGTCCTTGCCGGCCTGACCGGCGGGTTCGGGCATATCGCCATGACGCTGTCGTTCAAATATGCCGAGGCGTCGGCCATGGCGCCCTTTGAATACCTGACGCTGGTCTGGACGATCCTGCTGGACTGGCTGGTGTTTCGCAGCCCGCCCGGCGCGTCCTTCCTGCTGGCCGTGCCCTTCCTGCTGGGCGCCTCGGCGATCACCTTTGCCGCCGGGGCGCGATTGCAGTTCCGCCGAAAGCGGCGCTAACAGGCCGCTGAATTAGTCGGCTCTCGACGTGGTTTGCAGAACATGATTCATCACCGACAAGAAGACGGCGGAGGTGATCATGCGGGGCACGGACGAGACGAGCGGATCGCTGTTCAGTTATGTCGATCTTGAGAACCGCATCCCTGAGCGACACCCGCTGCGTAAGATCCGACAGGTCGTGAATGACGCGCTTGCCAGTCTCAATGAGGATTTCGACCGTCTTTATGTTGATTTCGGCCGCCCCTCGATTGCACCGGAGCGGCTGATCCGGGCCAGCCTGCTCCAGATCCTGTTCTCGATCCGGTCCGAGCGGCAGCTGATGGAGCAGATGCAGTATAACCTCTTGTTCCGTTGGTTCGTGGGTCTCGGAATTGATGATGCGGTCTGGGTGCCGACGGTGTTCACCAAGAACCGCGACCGGCTGCTGACGACCGAGATGTCGCGCAAGGTCATGGCGGCAATCCTGGCCCATCGCGAGGTCGCGCCCCTCCTGTCAGACGATCACTTCTCGGTCGATGGCACCCTCATCAAGGCTTGGGCGTCGATGAAAAGCTTCAAGCCGAAGGCCGAGGACACGCCGCCCGACGACGAGGGCCCTGGCGGTCCGCCCGCCCAGAATGACGTCCATGACAACCAGGCCGCCGCCGCTAACCCCGAGATTGCCCCAATGTCCCGCGCCAACCACCGCAGCCGCAATGCCGAGGTCGACTTCAAGGGCGAGAAGCGCTCTAACGCGACCCATGCCTCTACGACCGACCCGGAGGCGCGCCTTTACAAGAAAGCCCCCGGCGCGGGTGCAATGCTCTGCTTCATGGGGCATGCCTTGATGGAGAACCGGCATGGACTGATCGTTCAGGGCGACCTGACACAGGCCGACGGCCACGCCGAGCGGAAGGCCGCGATCGACATGCTGCATCGCCACTCTCCTGGCTCAACCCGGAAGCTGACACTGGGGGCTGACAAGGTCTATGATGCCGCCGGCTTCGTGGCCGATAGAGGTGGACCCGCCTGGTGAGACAGTTTGGCGGCTTGGCTAAGGTGGATCGGGTTGGTTTCTATGCCGCCAGTCGCTCCGTCATTTCCGCCGTAGCATAGACCTCGTCGGGTGTCCTGCCGCCGAAGGTCGAGTGCGGGCGTCTCTCATTGTAGTAGGCTATCCATAAACCGATCCCGTTGCGGGCTTCGCTTCCGGTCTCGAAGGCGTTGAGGAAGACGCACTCGTATTTGAGGCTGCGCCACAGCCGCTCGATGAAGACGTTGTCCATCCAACGGCCGCGCCCGTCCATCGAGATGCTCAGGCCTGCGTTTTGGAGGGCGGTCAGGCTCTTGTTTTGATGCGCCAGCTGTCGTTGCCGGTTTCGACGATGTCGCAGTGGTGGGTGAGACGATCGAGCAGCGCGGTGGTCATCTTCGCGTCTCCGAAGACGGTCGGCCACTCNCCGAATGCNAGGTTGGTGGTGACGATGACGGAAGTCTGCTCGTAGAGCTTGCTGACCAGATGGAACAGCAACTGGCCGCCGGATTGGGCGAATGGCAGGTAGCCGAGTTCATCGAGGATGACGAAGTCGAGTCGCATGAGATGTTCGGCCAGGCGGCCGGCCCGCCCTGCACGGCCCTCGGCCTCCAGCCTGTTCACGAG